>QNZS01000066.1 GCA_003978465.1 Sulfurimonas sp.
CACTTTATCAATTACATTATTATTTTTACAAATAACTTATATAGTACAATACATTATATTACTTTAGGATTTTTATGACTTTAAATAATGATTGGTCTAAATTTTTAAATACTGAATTCAACAAAGATTATTATAGTAAGCTACTTATATTCATTGAAAATGAATATATAAATAAAACTGTTTATCCAAATTATGAAGATATATTTAGAGCTTTTAATTTACTTCCCTTAACTAAAGTAAAAGTTGTAATTATAGGTCAGGATCCTTATCATGGGCCAAATCAAGCTAATGGTTTAGCATTTTCTGTCACTGCTAATGTCAAAGTTCCACCTTCATTAAAAAATATATATAAAGAACTTATAGATGATGGCAACTGTGGTATACCTTTAAATGGAGATTTAACTTTATGGGCAAAACAGGGTGTCTTACTTATAAATAGTGTTCTTACAGTAGAAAGAGCATCTCCCCATTCACATAAAAATCAAGGCTGGGAGATTTTTACGGATAGTGTAATCAAGAGTTTATCTAATGAGTATAAAAATATAGTATTTATTTTATGGGGTGGGCCTTCACAAAAAAAAGAGCAATTTATTGATAACATGAAACACTTAGTATTAAAAGCTCCTCACCCTTCACCTTTATCTTCTTATAGAGGTTTTTTTGGTTCAAAACCATTTTCTAAAACGAATGAGTATCTAAGAGCACATAAAAAGCAAGAGATTAATTGGTGTCTTAGTTCACAAGAAACTCTGCTATAACTGCAAGATGATCAGAGTAACCTTTTCCCTTATGTACTAGAGGCTTTTTACGACCCATCTGCCACCTGTTAATACTTTTACCAGTAAAGAGGTATTTGTTCTTATGTGAGTGTATACTATCTGTTTTATAGTGGATACCCTCACTGTTTAAAAGGGATGGGGATATTAAAATATTATCTAAAGCTTCTTTTTTACTTCTATAGATATATGAGTATCTATTTTCTTTTTTTATATCATACCAAAGATTATAAAATTCACCTTGTGCTAAGTTTGTAAGAATTGATACTTTTGTATGCTCTTTTGTTCCTAGTATATGGTTTATCCCAGTAATACCATCTGTATCATTATGTTTTTTTTTAAACAGTTGATCTTCTTCATAGTGAGAGTTAAAATCTCCAAGAACAACTATATTCTTATCTAAACCTAACTCTTCTGTACGTTTGAGAACTTTTTTTGCAGAAACTATTCGCATACTTTCAGGTCCTGCTTTCGATTTCCAGTGATTAACTAAAATAAAAAGTTCTCTATTGTTGATTTTAAACTTGGCCTCTAATATATTTCTATATCTTGAAGAGGCTTGAACTGCAATTTCATTAGTATATACAAAAGGGATTTTACTTAGTATAGCTACTTTGATTGTAGTATGTTTATGGTTGGCTATTTTATAGTGCTGATAGTATAAACCTGCTCTTTTAAGGGTAAACCTTAAATCTTTTAAAGCTTGTTCTGATTCTATCTCTTGCAGTGTAATAATATCAGCATCAATTTCTTTAATAACTTTTGTTATGTTGCGAAGTTTAATTGTATAGTTTTTTTTATTCCACTGTGAATATGAGTTTGGTATGTACTCTTTATACTCATGTCCATTTGTTTGTAGGTCAAAAAGATTTTCTACATTATATGTTGCTATTTTCACTGTTTATGCTCCTTGGAGGAGAGATAAAAGAAAAGAAAAAATAACAAGTAGTTTCACTACTTTATGCCATTTAAACGCAGCAGTTTAGTTGTGTCAGGGTTTCTGTTCATTAGCTCTTTAAAAAGCTCTTGCATACTTTTAGAACCACCACTATTTAAAATGATATTTAAGTAGTCTTGTGCTGTTTTTGACTCAAATATACCCTCATCAATTACAGAATAAAAGACATCAGCACTTAAAACTTCTGCCCATTTGTAACTATAATAACCTGCAGCATAGCCACCTGCAAATATATGTGCAAATCCATTTTGAAATTTGTTATATTGGGGTGTTTGTATTAGGCTTGTTTCTTCTCTAATAGTATTAAGAATATTTTGTACTTCACTCTCTGTATAAACACCATTATGTACTCTTAAATCAAAGATTGAAAACTCTAGTTGTCTTAGCATTCCCATAGCAGATAAGAAGTTCTTACTGCGAACAAGTTTATCTATCATCTCATCTGAAATAGTCTCGTTCGTTTTATAATGAGAGGCAAATATTTTAAGTACCTGTGGTTCATAAGCAAAGTTTTCTAAAAACTGTGAAGGAAACTCAACTGCATCCCATTCAACTCCATTTACACCACTTACTTCATTCTCGTTTACTGTAGATAGTAAGTGATGAATAGCATGTCCCATTTCATGAAAAAGTGTAACTACATCATCGTGACGAAGTAGAGAAGGGTTAGTATCACTTGAAGAGGGAAAGTTACAAACTATAAATGCAGATGCAAGTTGTTCTTCGCCTTTTTCATTTAAACAGTGTGTTTGATAGTTATGCATCCAAGCACCACCGCGTTTAGATTCTCTTGCTTCTAAGTCTAGGTAGATTCTTGCTCTAAGAGTATCACCAACATATACATCGTAAGAGAAGGCTTTTTCATGCCATAACACCTCTTCTACCTTTACAAATTTCATTCCAAAAAGTTTATTTAAAAAAGTAAACATTCCAGTGACTACATTCTTTTGCTCAAAATAAGGTCTATACTGCTCCTCCTCTATATCATATTGTGCTTTTTTGAGTCGTTCGCTATAGAAGGCTGTATCAAAACTACGAAGATCTTTTGGTGCACTTTTTTGTAATTCATTGAGTTCTTTTTGTGCTTGTGTTTTAGAGTTTCTAAGTAAGTTCTGTAAAAAGTCTAAAACTTCATCTTCATTTTTTGCCATTTTACTTGAGAGTGAATACTCAACATAGTTTTTAAAACCTAAAAGTTCACTCATTTCATTTTTTAGTGTAAGTATCTCTTCTATTATTTTTGCATTCTCAGGGGCACGGGATACATATGCTTTGTAAAGTGATTCACGAATTTTTTCATTTTTACCGTATGTCATATAAGCTATATATGAAGGCATTTGAAGTGTAAATTTATATTTTGTTATACCGTCTACTGTAAACTTAGCATTCTCAACTTCGCTACTTGGAAGACCATCAACATCTTTTTTATCTGTAATAATATATTCATAATCATTTGTAGCATTTAAAAGGTTTTGAGAAAAGTTATTTGTCAATTCGCTTTTTCTAATATTAATCTCTTCGAGTCTTTTTTTAACATCTCTATCTAAGTGTGCACCACTGAGTTCAAAGTGCTCAATATTTAAAGATAAAACTCGTTTTTGTTCATAATTTAGACTACTCTCTTCATTTATTTGTATCTCTTTATATACCTTGTATATCTCTATGTTTTGAGAAAGCTTGGTAGAGTACTCTGTAATTATAGGTAAACTTTGTGTATATACTTCTTGCGTTTCCTTAGAATTGTTTACTGCGTTTAAGTGAGACAGAGGAGTAAAGAAATGTTCAAGTTTTTCTTCCATCATTTGTAAGGGTTTTACAAAAGAGCTGTAGGTTTTACTTTTGTTTTGTAGTAACTCTTCTACGGTTTTTGTATTTGTTACTAATTTAGTTTGTAACTCTTGTATAAAATTATCTAAATCACATTTAAACTTTATAAATTCTGACATAATTGTTTATTCCTTTTGTTTTGTTAATCTTCTTCATCACGTTTTTGCACGATTGCTCCATACTTATTTATTAAAATATCATCATATTTATTTGCAAATTGTATAAGTCGTTCTATTGCAACTTTACCCTCATTAAATGTTAAGGAAGAATCGATAATCAAGTAAGAGAGATAGATACTGTTTTCAGTGATAGAAAATTGCAAATAAGAGAGTTCACCATTTTCTTTAAGTAGATAGTCATAAATCTTATCTATATCTTTACTAGGGATAGCACAAAGTTTAGCATCTCCAATAATAACACCATTTTCATAATAGTTTATATCTATTCTAGCTGTTCCTTCATCTATCCTCCAAGAGGCTTGGGAGCGTCGAGCTAAAGTCACATTATGACCTAAAGAACTTAAAATATCTTCTATCATTTTAGTTGGACCGGTTGGATTATATCCCTTGCGTCTAAGTTTTGCAACTTCTAGCTTTACCCCACACTTTGGACAATAATCAAGGTCAATATTTGTCTCTTGTATAAGGTTTTTACACGAAGGACATTTGATGATATTTTCTTCTTTTTGAGCTTTAAAAGCAGTGAGTGCATCTTGAAGATAAAAGAAGGGTAGAGCAAAGCCTAAATTATTTGCATTTTGAATTATAAAAGTATTGACTCCTACAACTCTTCCTTCTACATTAAGTAATGGCCCACCACTATTTCCAGGGTTTATAGCGGCATCAATCTGAATATATTCTAAATCATCTTGAAGTCTTGATGCTCGTGAGACGATTCCCTCTGTTGCTGTATAGTTTAGACCATAGGGATGACCAATTGCAACTACAGTATCCCCATCATTTACATGTTCATCAACTAATGTTAGAGCTATAGTAGGTTGCTCAAACTTACATTTGATAAATGCAAGGTCAAAAAATGGGTCATCGTAAATGACTGTAGCAATAATACGTGGAAGTTTTTTTGCACTTACTACAACTTCTTTAAGGCCACCTACTACATGAGAGTTGGTGATAATAAGATCACCTATTATAAAACCTGTTCCACTCCCATAAGGAGTCATTATTTGCATAATATTTTCAATCTGTTGTTCGAGGATAATTTGAGTATTCATAATTTAGGCCTCTTCAAAGTCGAGGTTTTTTAACATAATATAGTAAGAATTAGAAAATTCATCTAAAGATGAAAAGTTTAAACTCTCACCATCAATTGTAAGTGATGGATATGTCTTTGAAGCTTCTTGCAGAACTTTTTTTATTTTATTTAAGATACTACGTTTTGAAAGTTTTTGTGTTTGTTCGTTATAAAGTCCAGTACATGACATATCTCTAAAAAAAGAACTATTTTGTACTTCTATTAAAATATGAAAAAGTTTTTTTAGTGTAGTATTCATTCCATAGTTATATAGGGAGTAAAAGGCTATATAGTTATAAATCGTAGGGATGACTTGTGCATACCGATTGTTTTTATACCAACGTATTTTATTTTGTGACTCGTTTATAAAAATAACTATATCATCGTAAGATGATTTATCTATAGGGTCAAAAGTATATTTCGCTTTATAAAAATTCTGAGAAAACTCTTCATAACTAAGTTCTTTAAGTTCAAGAGTATACTTTTTAAGTTCTTCGTTTTTTGACTCAATAGTTGAGTGCTCATTTGAAAAATACTCAAGTGCTTTTTTAGATAATTTATGGTGTAATTCATATTTTACTGAGAGTAGATAATCTATTTTAAAAAGTATATTAAGGTATAAAAAAGATTGCATCCCACTATTGTCATTCGCTGGTAGGGTAAGCACTTTTTCTTCTAAATCTCTTATCCACTGTATTAAATATTTGTATTTAATTTTTAAGTATTTTTCTTCTATCTTTTGTAAATGATCTGTATTCTCAAGCACTATATCTCTAAACTCACTTTTAATATGTTCTTTATCATGCTCACCATTAAGTGCTAATTCTCGCAGGGGGAAGAATATTTTTTGAGGTGAGAGACTTATATTGTCTTGGTAGAGTTTTAGTTTTATAGATCCATTATCAGTGAAGTAGTTTACATAAGTGAGTTGATAGTTTCTCTCTAAAAGATAGCGTTTAATAGCGACACTAGCCTCTGAACTCTTAATGATGTTTATCTCTGCATAAAGGTTTTGTTGAGTGACACTTCCCTGAATCTTTGCGAGACCTTGATAGATTTCAAATTGAAGCTCTGTGTCTGTTTTATTTAAAATAATATTTTTGTTTGATTGATTATCGCTAAAGTTAATAAGTGACTTAAAAAATAGTTCATATGCATTTAAAATATCTTTTTTTTCAAAAGCTTCATATGAGAGTTTAAAAAGTTCTTCTTCATCTGGTGCAAGGGATGCATTTATACCTTTTCCAAAAGTAATAGAACAGTTGTCTTGTGTCTCTCGAAAAAAATTAAACCAGCTCATAAACTCACTTTAAATATATATCTTTATTATATAGATATTATAGTAAAAGAGTCTTAAAATGTATAACTGTAGGCTACTTAAGCAAGAAGTATAAAAGTATGAAATTTATAAAAGTCATACTACTAAAGGCTATTTTATAAAAAAGGAGTGGTGATTTTGCTATTAATGAAGTACTTTTGAGGAAGTATGGTTTTACTTTTGTTGGATTGTGTAACTCAAAGTTCATCTCTGAGTAGTGTGAATAACGCTCATTTTTGTCTATGGTAATTGAGCGCATAATAATACTGTCAAGCCAATTAGGAATATTTTTATTATAAAAACTCGCAGGTTTTGCTTCTTTAAAACTTGGGTTTTGAAAAGGTTCTATCTCTCCATAAGGATATTTTCCCGTAAGTGACAGATAGAGGGTGACACCGATAGAGAAGATTTCAGTGGTCTCACTTATAAGATCCCCTAAAAAACGCTCAGGCGCTAAATAGCTTGGTGTTCCTGCTTTAGAATCACTAGAAAAAATATCAGTAATACTTCCAAAATCAATGATTTTAAACTCGAGATTTTCATCATTATCTTTTGATATCATAATATTAGGAGGTTTGATATCTCCATGAATAAGGTCATATTTCACTAAGTATTGAGACATTTTTAAAAGAGTATTTGTTAGTTCTATTGAGTCATCTATTGTGATGTGTTTATGAGAAAGGTAGGCATCAAGGTCTTCACCTTTAAAATGTTGCATCACATAATAACGTGCAGATCTATGCTTAGGGATAACTGCTTTTGGGAAAAAGTCAGCCTTTAGTCGTTTTGCATTCCAAGCCTCTTTAACAAAAATATCTAAACTTGTTTCATCCTCAAGTGCATTTATTGGTGCAAATTTTAAAACATAATCTTTTGTTTTTTTATGTACTAACCATGTTCTCTCATTTTGAATGAGAGGCTTTGTTAAAGTATAACCATCTATTACCTGGCCCTCTTTAAGGTTTGTGGGTATATTTAGGTTTTGTTGTTTAAGTGTTGTAAGCTCATCCGCATTTAAGATATTAATTACCACCGCAGTAGTATCATCAGGAAGATTATCATGTGTAAGCTTACTTGCTTTTCTTACTAAAGAATGGGCTCCAAGATTGACACATTGTGTTAGTTCTGTTGTTTGTAAAACATTGTAAAGGCCATCACTACAAAGAAGGATTTTATCATCTTTTTCTATGATGTTCTCAAAGTAATAAGGCTCAACACTTGTATCAATACCTATGGCTTGTGTAAGTACATTCTCAAAACCAGGTTCATCCATAGTATGATCGTTAGAGAGTTGGTTAAGTTTAGAGTCTCTGTATAGGTAGACACGACTGTCCCCTACATTTGCTCCATATAAACGGTTACCTTGAATTACAACTATTGTTAGAGTAGTAACAAGTTCACTTGATTCATAATTGACTTGGGACTCTTGATATAAAATAGAATTAATAGATACTATAAAAGTTTTTATAGACTTTTCAATACTCCAAGATTTTGGACGGATTTTGAAGTTATTCATGAGGTGTGTTGTTGTTCGCCTTGCAGCAGCAGCACCTTCTGTAGCACTTCCTACACCATCACATACAACAGCTATAGTTACATCACCAATAGTTTTTACATCATAAAAATCATCTCCGATAAGTTCCTTACGTTTTGCAAGTGAAAAACCGGTGTATTTTATGTTAGTTGTATTCATTGCCTTATATTCTACCACCAGCAGAGATACCCCATGTAGTTCTCCATCTAGTTTTTACAACACTTAGACCTGCAATTGCGATGAGTGTAACAGCTGCAAATATTAAAAATCCAACCATATAACCATCATAAGTATCTTTAGAATATCCGAGAGTTTTAATAAGTGCTGTACCACCAAGTCCACCGGCTGCTCCGACAATTCCAACCATTACTCCAATGTCTTTTCCAAAACGTTGTGGAACGAGTTGAAAAACTGCCCCATTAGCCATACCTAAATTTGCCATTGTGATAAAAAAGACAATAATTACGAGAGAAAAAGGCAGTGTCACAACTGCGTTTAGAATAACCATAACAGAGACTATACTAAAGAAAATGTACAGAGCTTTAATTCCCCCTATCTTATCCGCGATACTTCCCCCTATGGGGCGAAGAATAGTTCCTGCAAAAATACAAAGGGCACCAAAATACCCTGCCATCACTTTAATGTTATCTTCTGCGAACCATGAGAGTCCTATCTCGTGCATCTCATCGGAATAGGTATCTGTGAGGTAGAGTTTTAAAAAGACTCCGAAACCTACAAACCCACCAAAACTAACGGCATAAAAAAGGTTAAACCACCATGTGTCTTTGTCTTTTAAAAGTTTCATATAGTCTTTGAGCTTTTTTGGATGTGTCTTATAAACATCTGCAGGTGCATCTTTTGCTAAAGTTGCATACGTAATAAAAAGAATTATTGCAAGTCCAGCTGCAACTAAAAAGACTGATTGCCATCCATAGTACTGAGCGATTTTTGGCGAGAAGATAAAACCCATAACAACACCAAAGTATGCAGCTCCAGCAATACCCAGAACAAGACCTTGGAGCTTTGGTGGATACCACTGACCAGCTTGAGGAAGAGCGACTGCAAATGATGCACCTGCAAAACCAAGAGTTAAAGCGACACCGAGTAGTTGATTGTATGTGATGGACTCACCTAAAAAGTAAACAAGTAAAAGAGAGAGAATTACTATAAACTGTGATGTTAAGGCTGTTTTTTTAGCACCAAATTTATCTACACTAAAACCTAGAACAATACGAAGTAATGCACCTGAGAGAATAGGTAGTGAAAGAAGAGTTGCTTTTTGGCTTGTAGACATTATAAAACCCTGTATAGCGAAAGACTCAACTATCTCCGATGAGAGTGGACCCAAAATAGTCCAAATCATAAAACTTAAATCAAAATATATAAAAGCTGAAAATAATGTTGGTGTGTGGCCTTGCCCTTTAAGTTTATTAAATAATGCCATAAAAATCCCTAAAAATAATATATAACGAAATTATAATAGTAATAATAACAATAGCATATATATTTGTGATTAACTTTTAATCATAATTGAATTAGTGTATAATCTTAGAGTTTAGATTTTCCATCAGATTGAATAACTAAGTCGTTCTGCATCTTGTTTTAACCATTGATAGTCCGGCAATAGCAACTGCTACAACAGTTGCACATATTTAAAATCCTTATGTATCCCTACTAAACCTTTCATAATGGCTATGTCTTTCGTAAAACACTGAGGTAGAAGTTCAACTGCTGCAGTTAGGGTAACAAGAGATCCTACTATGCTGTTGACATAGTAGGCAGTATGATTATATTTAATCATACTTTTTAAGAATTTATACTTTAATGTATAGTCAGAAGTAAAGTAACTTACTTTAAAAATATTTTAAGATTTAATCTTTCTTGTTGCTTAAAAATAGTTCATGCCAAAGACTCAAATACAAGATAATTTCTGTATAATCAAAATAACTTAAAGATAAAAAGAGAAAAGAGAAAATGCAAACCCCACTAGAGAGTTTTATAGATCACAAAGCCGATACTGGCATGCAGACCCCACTAGAGAGTTTTATAGATCACAAAGCCGATACTGGCATGCAATGTGGCTCTTACGGAATTGATATACCTGCACTTAAAGAAGGTGAGCAGTATAGGTTTCACTTTGATGCTGTTGCCTGTGTAGGATGTCGTTGTTGTGAAGTTGCTTGTAATGAACAAAACAATAATCCAGCAGATATAAAATGGCGTAGAGTTGGTGAGGTCGAGGGTGGAGAATTCCCTGCGTTTACTCAGATGTTAAACTCAATGGCTTGTAATCATTGTGTAGATCCAGAGTGTCTTATAGGCTGTCCCACCGAGTCATACATAAAGATAGAAGAGACTGGTATCGTAATCCATGATGATGATACTTGTATCGGATGTCAGTACTGTACATGGAACTGTCCATATGGTGTTCCCGTTTTTCACGAAGAGCGAAATATTGTAACAAAATGTCATATGTGTCATGAACGCCTCGATGTTGGACAATCTCCTGCATGTGTACAAGCTTGTCCAGCAGGAGCTATAGAGATAGAAGCTGTAAATATACAAGAGTGGTTAGATGAGAAGATAGATGAAGAGGGTAATATGCCATTTTTACCGGATGCTAGAATTACTAACTCTACAACTCGTTATACACTTCCTGATAATTTACCAGAGGATATGAAAGAGGTAGATGAACATATACTTAATCCTGCTCATAAAGAGTTGCCTTTAGTTTTTAT
Source organism: Sulfurimonas sp. (assembly GCA_003978465.1). GTDB lineage: Bacteria > Campylobacterota > Campylobacteria > Campylobacterales > Sulfurimonadaceae > Sulfurimonas. The sequence continues at coordinate 10,403 of QNZS01000066.1, forward strand.
GACAGTACTTACTCAAATTTCACTTGGTGGATTTTTAGCACTTTTCTTAGGTGATACAATGAGCCTTTTTGGTTTTGAATCAACAAACTGGATTATGGCACTGTTAGTAATGTTGCCAGCAGCCTTAGGTTTACCACTCTCCGCACTACACTTAGGACGTCCATTTTTAGCACTTACTGCAATGAAAAATATTAAAAGGTCATGGTTGTCTCGTGAAGCTGCAGCATTGGGAGCTTTTATTGGTTTAATGGGTGGAGTTGTCGCTTTATACTCTTTTGAAGTAAATACGACACTGCGTTTGACTATTGAAGCACTTACTTTGAGTGTAGGTATTTACGGTATTTATGCCCAAGCGATGATATATCGCATAAGAGCTCGACCATCATGGGATAGATTTACAACAAACTTAAAGTTTTTTGGGGTGGCTTATGTTGGTATATTTTTACTAGCATTTATCAGCTCACTACTCAGTCTAGGTGATGTTGTTATTCCACTTATTGCTATGGGTATGCTTGGCGCATTAGCACAACTTTTCTTTACATATGAAGATATAAGAAGCCTTGATACTATAGAAGAAAATCAGTATCAACTCCAACGTACAAAAAGACTCTTAAATGAGAATTTCTCAAATGTGAAAGTAGGGCGTATTGTAAGTTTAGTGCTTGGGGGAGTTATTCTTCCTTTATTAGCTTTAGTATTTGCAGGAAGCGGTTCGTTTGGACTTGCATCACTGGTCATGTTTTTAGCACTTCTTATAAGTTCTTTAAGCGAGATAAGTGATAGGTTTTTATTTTATACAACTGTTGTTCCTCTTAGTATGGCAGGCGGATTTTTTGTAGGAAAACAACGATGATTGCAAAGATAAAAGATTTTTTGGGTTTTGATATAAAAGAGAAAAAGTATAAACTTTCTCACGATGATACTTTTGGTATAATAAGTGATGCAAATAAACCAGATAAGTGGGTTTACTCTACTTGTGGTTACTGTGGTGTTGGATGTGGGCTTTATATAGGTGTTAAAAATGGTAAGGCTGTTTATACAAAAGGGGACCCGAAACATGATGTGAATATGGGAACACTTTGCCCTAAAGGCCTCTCTGAACATCAGATGATAAATTCATCAAATAGAATTCTAGCACCACTTATTAAATGCAATGGTAAACTACAAAAGAGCTCTTGGGAGAAGGTTTTTACTACTGTTAGTGATAGTTTTAAAAAAATTCAAAAAGAGCATGGAAATAAAGCTGTTGCAGTTATCGGAACAGGACAACTTTTAACAGAAGAGTTCTATACTCTAGGAAAATTTGTACAGCTAGGGCTTGGTACAAATAACTATGATGGTAATACTACTTTGTGTATGGCCTCTGCTGTTATGGGTTACAAACAATCCCTTGGAAGTGATGGACCTGTTGCCTCTTATGAAGACTTTCAACATGCGGATACTATTTTTCTTATCGGTGCAAATATCGCAGATAATCATCCAATCCTTACACTACATATAAACAAAAACAAAAAAGCAAATAAGAAAGTGATTGTGATAGACCCTAGAGCTAGTAAAACTTCTCAGATGGCTGACTTATATATACCTATAAATCCAAGAACAGATTTAGCACTTTATAACGGTCTTGCATATATCGTAATAGAACAAGGTTGGGAAAATGAGGGGTATATAAAAGCTAATACAAATGGTTATAAAGAACTCAAGAAACACCTACAAGATTACCCTCCACAAGAAGTAGCAAATATTACAGGTATAGATGTAAAAACTCTGTATGAACTGGCTCGTGAATTTGTATCACAAGATGCAGTTTTATCAGCATGGACTATGGGTGTAAACCAGTCTTTTATGGGAACAGATACAGTAAGTGCTATTATCAATCTACACTTACTTACTGGTCATATTGGTAGAGAGGGTACTGGTCCTTTTAGTATTACAGGACAGTGTAATGCAATGGGAACTAGGGAGACGGGTTTTACCTCTTCTTTACCAGGGTATAGAAACTTTGGTGACATGGCTGCACTCAAAGAGTATGCAAGTATTGTAAATGTACCTGAGGAGATAGTACCTACATCTCGTGGATATAAATATGCTGATATTATAGATGCAATAGATAGAGGAGAGATAAAAGCACTTTGGATTACAGCTACAAATCCATTAGTATCTTTTGTAAACCAAGATAAACTGAGAAAGACTTTTGCAAAGTTAGATATGCTTGTTGTTCAAGATGCTTTTTTAAGTGATACCGCTGAAGTAGCTGATGTTGTTTTTTCAGCTGCGACTTGGGGTGAGAAAGAAGGTGTTTACACAAATAGTGAGCGTCGCTGTAACCGTACAAATAAAGCTGTAGAACCTTTAGGAGATTCTAAAAGTGACTTTGATATTATCTTAGAATTTTCAAAATATTTTGAAGGTGTAAATGAAATGCTATTTCCTTCTTGGAGTAAACCAGAAGATGCATTTACTGAGTGGAAAAAGGTTTCAAAAGGACAACTTTGTGACTACTCTGGTATCACTTATGAACTTTTACAGGAGCATGGAGGAATACAGTGGCCATGTAATGAGGAGAGACCTTTAGGAACTAAAAGACTCTATTCAGCAGATATTCCCTTTAGAACACCAGACCAAAAAGCAACATTTATTTGTGGAGATTGGTTTCCTATGGCGGAAGCTATAAGTGGTGAGTTTCCTGTAATACTTAACACAGGACGTACCGTTGAGCAGTGGCATACTCGTACAAAAACAAAAACTATAGCTATCCTTAATGACTTAGTACCAGAAGCTTGGGTTGATGTAAGTCCTAAAGATGCACTTAAACTCAAAGTCAAAAGTGGTGATAGAATGAGTCTGTCTTCTGCTCGTGGTCGCATTGATGATGTCATCGTTCGTGTAACGGGAAGCGTGAGAGAGGGAAGTGTTTTTGTACCTTTTCACTTTAATGAGCAACTTATAAACACTTTAACAAATGATAGCTTCTGTCCAAAGTCAGGGGAACCAAACTTTAAACAGACAGCTATACAATTACACTCTGAAAAAGTTCCTGAGGGTCTCGTCATACAAGAGACAGAGATAAGTGGAGAGATAGCACATAAAAAGAGTGCATACGAAGGTGTGGCTTTTAAAGAAAAAGAGTTGACTATTTCAAAAGCTTAAAGTACTACTTGTATTAGTTTCATATCTCTTTTGATAGTAAGTTTTACTGAATTCACATTCTCAAAAAGACTCTTTTGTGCTAAAAGTGAAAACTCACAATAATCTTTTTGTGAGAAGCTTAGCGTGTCTAAATGGTTGATAGATAAAATCTTATCACCAATCTTCAACTTTGAATTATATGCTGGTGAACCTTCTATAATAGCGGAGATATAGAGTCTTTTTTCTTCATTCCAAAATGTTAAAAAACCGAAACTTTTTAAAAATTCTTCTTTTATTTCTATCTCTATATTTTTAAAATATACTCTTCTTTTAGTAAAATCTATAATGATATGAAAGTATTTTAAAAAAGAATTTCCAGCAATATTTTGGGCATTTTCTTCATATGAAATAGGAAAAGAACTAATATCTATTTTATTTATAATTTTTATATTTTTAAGTAAGTATGTATCAATAAAACTATGTTGATTAACTCCACTAAAACTACTGGAAAAGATTCCTATTGTTCTTTGTCTTTGTAACTTTTTTTGTACACAGTAATTTAGAAACTTTTTATCGCCTAACATCAAACCATCATTCTTTCCTGTATCGATTCCAAGTTCAAATGTTTTATTTTCTATCTGCAATGTAAAGGCGGGAATAGAATTATTTATATATAAGAGTTTACTTGTGCTAAAATCTTGAGTACTTGGGAGTTTATCACTAAGAGTAAGTTCTTTTTTATCGTAGTTAAGCTCTATGATAAGGTTTTGAAATAAATTGTATCCTAATATACCGTCAAACTCCAAACAAGAGAGTGGGAATTTTTGAGAGAAATCATCACAAATAAGGTGAAAATCATTAAACTCTAGACCTCCAATTTCTAAATAATTAAGACTGTAAACTTTCATCTCTCTTTGTGCACCAAAGGCATCAAGGGTGAGAACTGTCTCTTGTGTATCTTTACATTGAAGTTCTTCTAATAACTGAGGTGAAAAGAGGGTGAATGCAGCGGTATCTAAAAGAAGCCTATATGATTTTTTATTAATTATTATGGATACAAATAGAAGTCCTGCTTTTGATTGGAGTGAAATTGTTTTTGAGAAGTTCTTAGTCTGTACTTTAGCACACTGGAGAGGAGTTCTTTTAGGTGAAAATAGATTGAACATAATACTCACTATTTATTAAATGCATAAATTATAATCAAAAAGATATTAAAAATTGAGTAAATATGGATAAAATAAGAAATAAAAACATCTAATGGATATAACATATATGAAAGCACTTCAAAAAGCATTTAATATTCGCAGTCACAAGATAAATAAAATAGAAGTTATTAAAAATTCTAAATCACCACAAGAAGCATATGATATGTTAGAGACATATGCAAAGAATGGTTTTGAATCAGTGCCTCCAGAAGATAAGTCATACTTTTTAAAATGTTTTGGAATTTACTACCGTCCTGCTACACCTGAAAAATTTATGCTAAAACTTCGTATACCAGGTGGGTTTATGAAAGCAGAACAGGCTAAAGTTATTGGTGAATGTGCAAAAGAGTTTGGTCAAGACTATATTGACCTTACAACAAGACAACAGTGTGAGCTTAGATATTTAACTATAGAATCTCTGCCTCCTATTATAAAACGACTTAATACTGTCGGAATATCTGCTTTTCAAACTGGTGTAGACAATATTCGTGGAATTGTTGCAGACCCTTTTGATGATTTGGCTTTTGACAATGTTATTCCATCTCATGGCACACTTTTAAAACTTCAAGATCTGTTTTTAGGAAATCCTGAATGGATTTCAACACTTCCTAGAAAATTTAACACATCTATTACAGGAAACTTATCAAATAGATGTAATGTTTATGGGAATGATTGCTGTTTTGTACTGGCACAGAAAGAAGGTGTGTTCGGTTACAATTTATATCTTGGTGGTCGTGTTGGTATGCTTGCTAAAAGTGCAGATATATTCTTAAAAAATGAAGAAGAAGTTTTAGCTGCCTTTAGCTCCATTACATACCTTTTTAAACGTTTTGGGTTCCGTGATAACCGAAATAAAAGTAGACTTCATTTTTTAATTGATGCTGTTGGTATGTCTGAGATGGCAAAAGAAATTCGTGAGAATGCTGGTATTGAGTTTGCTCATGCCGGTGAGACTATGACAAAAACGGACTATGTAGAACCTGACCATGGAAAAATTCAACTTCGTGATGGTAGTCTAGGTGTACATGCTGTTATACCTTCTGGTATTTTTACAGGTACTGCAATGGTACAAGCTGGTGAACTAGCAGAAGTTTATGGAAATAGCGAGCTGCGTTTTGATATGGAACAGAGTTTTTATATTATGGGTGTTAAAGATCTGAGTGCACTATTAGAAGAGGACTTTTTCCTTAAGTATAAAAATGTAGATACTCCATATAAAAATCATCTTATCGCTTGTGCGGGAACCGCACACTGCCCATTTGGTGTGATAGAGAATAAAAATGATGCAATAAATATGGCAGATTATCTCGCAGAAAAAGTACCACTAGAGAGTGGTCGTGTGCGTATGTACTGGTCTGCTTGTGTAAAAGGCTGTGGTATCCATAGTTTAGGTGATATTGGTTTTGAAGGCTGTAAGGCAAAAGTAGAAGGTATTAACGGAAGTGGTGTTCATATTTTTCTTGGTGGAAAACTTACAGGTGAGTCTACTGAGGGACATACAGTGGTGAAATCAGTACCATTAGAATATGCAAAATTTTATGTAGAATCTTTGATGTTAGAGTATAAAAGATTACGTAACGAGGGTGAAGAGTTTGAAGGTTTTCATACAAGAGTCCTAAATTCTTATACAAGAGCAAATATAGGTTTTGTGATGATGCTAAAAGCATATCTAAGAGCAAAAAATATAGATGTCGCTTGTGGTTTTGAGACAAGAGTATTAACGGGTAAAAATGAAGAGTTTGAGGTTTTTGAACTTGGGAGAAAACTATATTATCATCTAGCAAAAAAAGAGCCATACTCTTCATATCACCGGTTTACACCAGAGAATAAAAGAGAAAAACTAGAAGACATTCGTAAACTTGTACCAGGGATAGATGAAGTAGTTGCAAGAATGTTAGAATATATACTCAATCCTAATGAAAGCCTTCGTGCTGTTGTTTTTTCAGAAATTACACCGTATATACTACTTTATAGTATAGCAAAAAGCAATGATTAGATCGTAAGCATATATAAAGAGATTTTTAAGTATAATTCAAAGATTTTCAATAAAAAAGGTATGTCAATGGCTAATAAACGTGTTTTAGTAAAATTTTCAGGTGAGGCTCTTGCGGGTGAGGCAGGTCATGGAATTGACACACAGATTTTAAAATATATTGCGAAAGAGATTAAGTCTCTTGTAAATGCAGGTATTGAAGTAGGTATTGTTATTGGCGGAGGAAATATCATCCGTGGTGTTACTGCTGCTGAAGATGGTATCATTAAACGTACTTCAGCTGACTATATGGGTATGCTAGCAACCGTGATAAATGGTGTTGCAATGCAAGAAGCATGTGAACATGCTGGACTGGAAGTTCGTATGCAAACAGCTATTAAAATGGAGCAGATTGCTGAGCCGTATATCAACCGTAAGGCAGTAAGACATTTAGAAAAAGGTCGTGTTGTTATTTTTGCAGCGGGAACAGGTAACCCTTTCTTTACAACTGATACAGCTGCAACGCTTCGTGCCGTTGAAATCGGTGCAGAAGTAATTATCAAAGCGACTAAGGTAGATGGTGTTTATGATAAAGATCCTGTAAAATATAGTGATGCAGTAAAACTTGATTCACTTACATATGATGAAGCACTTCAAGATCATATAAAAGTTATGGATGATACCTCTATCGCTTTAGCAAAAGATAACAAGTTACCAATTATAGTTTGTGATATGTCTGTGCCAGGAAATATTTTAGACATTTTAAATGGTAATATGAACAACTGTTCAATCGTAAAATAAAAGGAAACCAAGATATGAAAACAGAAGAATTAACAGCAAAGATATTAGATATGAATCCAAATATGGATCGTTACCAGCTAGCACTTGCAATTGCTGCAAGATGTGATGAGTTAGAAAATGGTGCACAGAGTAAACTGAGTGTAAGTACTAAGTCTGTAAAATCTGCTGATTTAGCACTAATGGAAATGGCAGAAGGTCTTGTTACTATTAAAGGCTTTGTTGACCTCGAAAAGTAGATTTTTTGTCACTAAGCACAGTAGAGATTGAAAAAGTCAAACATTTTCATGATGTTGACTCTGCTATAACTTATCTATATTCAAAAATCGATTCTAGTAAGAGACTAGAAAAAGCACTCTCTTTTTCAATTGAAGGACATAAACTTCAGTTTAGAAAAAGTGGAGAACCCTATGTAATCCATCCCATTATTGTTGCCTCTATTGTCGCTTCTATCACTGATGATGAATCTATGGCAATTGCTGCACTCTTACATGATATAGTAGAAGATACAGAAACAAATATTGAAGACATTTTAGAGTGTTTTGGAAAAGATGTAGCACATCTTGTTGCGGGACTTACTAAAATAGACATTATTCGTGACAATGAACTTGTTCCTTCAAACACCGATGAAAGGCTTACTGCCTCTGCACTTACTTTTAGAAAAATGCTTTTAGCTAGTATTGAAGATGTGAGAGTTTTAGTTATTAAACTATGTGATAGACTTCATAATATGTTAACACTTGATGCCCTAGCTGAGTATAAACAACACCGAATATCAGAAGAGACCTTAGTGGTGTACGCTCCTATAGCACATCGTTTGGGAATAAGTTTTTTAAAAAATATGTTAGAAGACTTGAGCTTTTCATATCTTTTTAAAGAAGAAAAACATCATATAGATAATTATCTTGATTCAAATTATCATGCAATTGAGTTAAGCCTCAATGACTTTAAAGAAGCAATAACTAAATTACTTATTCAAAATGGTTTTTGTGAAGATGATTTTGAAGTTCTTTCTCGTGTAAAACACCGTTACTCCATTTACTTAAAAATGCAGAGAAAAGGTGTGAGTATAGATGAAGTTCTAGACCTTTTAGCGATTAGAATTCTTACAGATAATCCTGTACGATGTTACAATATTTTAGGACTTATTCATCTGCACTTCCGTCCTTTGGCTTCACGTTTTAAAGATTATATAGCCGTAGAAAAAGATAATGGTTACCAAACAATTCATACAAGTGTTTTTTATAATACTGCAATTTTTGAAGTGCAAATCAGAACATATGAAATGCATAAAACAGCCGAGTTAGGAATAGCTGCACACTGGAAGTATAAATTAGGAAATGATAAAATCAAACTAGACTGGTTAGATAATTTACAGTACCAAGATGAGTCTGTTGAAGATTTTTATGCCTTAATTAAAAATGATTTATATAGTGAAGATATATCTATATTCTCTCCAACAGGTGGTGCCTTTACTCTCCCCCGCGGGGCAGTAGTTTTAGACTTTGCATATGCAGTTCACAGCGAAGTTGGAAATAAAGCTGTATCTGCCCTTGTAAATAAGGTAAAGTCTTCTTTATTGACTGAACTTCATAATGGTGATATTGTAAAAATTATTACTGAAGATGAGACAATGACAAGGTGTTCATGGATTGATGCTGTAAAAACGAGTAAGGCTCAAACAAATATGAAGCTCAACTGCAATATAAGGTTACGTGAGATAAATTCAAAATATGCTGTGAAAATTGTAGCAACAGTTATGGGTTTGAATCAACATAGAATCCAAGAGTGGTTCGAAGAGCATAATTATGACAATATATCTAACATAGCATCCGATGTGGAAAGCTTTAAAAATGTTATACATAGATATATTGCAGACATAGGTAAGAATAGCCGTTTTAGAGCTTTTATATCTAGACATAGATTTAAGTTGAAAAGTACATACATAGCAGGTTTAGAAATATACTCATCGAGTAGTGTAAGTGATGTAGTTTTTGATTACTGTTGTCATCCAAAATCTGGTGATGAAGTGATGGGGTTTTTGTCAAAATCCAAGGTAAATGTTCACCATAAAATGTGTAGTGTTGCCGCTAAAAAATTAACTGAAAATACTAAAATGGTTTTTGTCTCTTGGTCACATAGTAAACTTTTCAAATATCAACTCATAGCATCTTTACATAATGAAAAAGGTGCACTAGCAGAGTTTCTTAGCTATCTTGTGAAGTTAAACATAGACATACATTCTATTCAACTTGGTAAAGAGAGTGAGAATTATACGAAGTTTTGTGAACTTGGATTTGTATCAAAAGAAGCAGATATTAATGCACTACGTGTTAAAATAGAATCAAAAATAAAAGTTATACATTTAATTCGCACTGATGATGCTTATAAAAGTTAAATATTTTAAAGAACGATTGGAGATTTAGAAAAGATGATAGAAGAAGCATTACGCGAAATAAATAGAGGTACAGCCGAAATAATTGACATTGAGAGGATACAAAAACTCCTCAAGGCTTACTTCGAAGAGGGAAAAACATATACTGTAAAAGCTGGTTTTGACCCTACTGCACCTGATTTACACTTGGGTCATACCGTTTTACTTCAAAAACTAGCTACTTTTCAAAAGTTTGGTGCTCGTGTTCAGTTCCTAATAGGAGACTTCACAGCAACTATTGGTGACCCTACGGGTAAAAGTGCTACTAGAAAAGTTCTTACAGCTGTTGATATAGCTAAAAATATTGAGTCTTATACTTCGCAGGCTTTTAAAATTTTAGACGAAGACAAGACAGATATAGTTTATAATAAAGAGTGGTTAGATGCTCTGGGTTCAGTAGGAATGTTACAACTTGCATCAAACTTAACTGTTGCTCGTATGCTCGAACGCGATGACTTCTCTAAACGTTATACTTCACAAACACCAATAGCTGTCAGTGAATTTATGTATCCACTCCTTCAAGGTTATGATAGTGTTCATCTTAAATCAGACATAGAGATAGGTGGAACAGACCAAAAGTTTAACCTTCTTATGGGTCGCCAACTTCAAAAATCTTACAACATTAAAAAACAACAGGCGGTACTTATGATGCCGATTTTAGAAGGTCTTGACGGTGTACAAAAGATGAGTAAATCTTTAGGAAACTACATCGGTGTAACTGACACTCCAAATGATATGTTTGGTAAAGTTTTAAGTATTAGTGATGATTTAATGTGGCGTTTTTATGAGCTTCTTAGTTCTAAAACACTAGATGAAATAGCAAACTTAAAAATGGGTGTGACTGATGGTTCATTGCATCCTAAAACAGTTAAAGAATCACTCGCTTTAGAGATAACTACTCGTTTTCATAGTGAAAACAAGGCAAATTCTGCCAAGATTGAGTTTGATAAAGTTCACTCAAAAAGCCAAATTCCAACAGAAATTCCAGAATTTTCTTCTGAAGGTGAGGTCTGGATAGCAAAAGCGTTACTGGATTGTAACATCGAGCCCTCAACTTCTCAAGCTAGAAGAGATATTAAGCAAGGTGGCGTTAAAATAAACCAAGAGAAAGTAACTGATGAAAAGTTAGTACTTACAACTGGCGACTACCTGCTCCAGGTTGGAAAAAGAAAATTTGCAAAAATAAAGGTAAACTAATGAGTTTTAAGTCAATAAAAATAGGAAAACACACTATTAAAATACCAATAGTTCAAGGTGGAATGGGTGTAGGTATCTCTTGGTCTCAACTTGCAGGAACTGTAAGTAAAGAGGGTGGACTAGGAGTTATTTCTTCAGTTGGAACGGGTTATTATGATAAAAAAGAGCATGTTAAAAAGTTAGTAGCACAGCGTCCTTTAGAAGTAGAAAACTTTTACTCAAAAGAAGCCCTGATTAAAATATTTTCAGATGCTAGAAAAATTTGTGGTGATGCACCTATTGCTTGTAACGTTTTATATGCAATTAATGACTATGGACGTGTTGTAACTGACTCATGTGAAGCCGGTGCAAATATTATAATTACTGGGGCTGGTCTTCCAACCAATATGCCAGAGTTTACAGCAGATTATCCAGATGTTGCTCTTGTTCCTATTGTCTCTTCTGCAAAAGCACTTAAAATCATCTGTAAACGTTGGAAAAAACGTTACGACAGAGTACCTGATGCTGTAATCGTTGAGGGTCCTAAGTCTGGTGGTCACCAAGGTTTTACTTATGAGCAGTGTGCAATGCCTGAGAATCAACTTGAAAACATTGTTGCTCCTGTTGTAGAAGAAGCTGCAAAATGGGGAGATATTCCTGTAATTGCTGCTGGTGGTGTTTGGGATAAGACTGATATAGAAGAGATGATGGCTCTTGGTGCTAGTGGTGTTCAAATGGGAACACGTTTTATTGGTACTTTTGAATGTGATGCACATGATAATTTTAAAGAGGTTCTTATGGCTGCTGAGGAAGATGACATTCAGCTTATGGGTTCTCCTGTTGGCTATCCCGCACGTGGTGTAAGAACTAATCTTACAGGTCTTATAGAAAGACGTGAAGGCCCTGCAATTAAGTGTATATCAAACTGTGTTGCTCCATGTAATCGTGGTGTTGAAGCTAAAGCAGTTGGTTTTTGTATTGCAGATAGACTTTCAGATGCTTACGAAGGAAATAAAGAACTTGGGCTTTTCTTCTCGGGTACAAATGGTTACCGTATAAATGAGATTATCTCAGTAAAAGAGCTTATTAATAAACTAACACAAGGCGAATAGTTTTTAAATGCTTCGTTTTTTAGCACTTCTTTGTATCTTTATAGTGTCACTGCATGCTTTAAATGATAAAGAAGTACTCAAGCGTGCTAATGGGTTTATGAAAACCTCCAACAAGAGTAATAAATTCCGTGCATATAACGATTATAAAAACCTCTATCTTAGAGCTTTGATGAATGGTGACAAGAAGTTAAAACTGAGTGCATTAAAGGGTATTGTAAATAGTGGAGAAAAACTTCATATAGATATCTCACAGTACTCAGATGAACTCTTCTCTTTAAATCCAAAGTCAGTATACAAAACTCCAAATTCAAACAAAAATTTAAAAGTAAAATCAACATATAAGTTAAAATCTATTCGATGGAAAGAAGATAGAATAGTTATGTCTTTTGATAAAAAATTACGTAATAATCAAATTAATTACTTTACTCTGTATGATTCAAAAACAAAACAGTATAAATATATCTTTGATATCCATGCTTCTATGTTAACTCGTTCACAGAAGCTTAGAAAAGATGGTATTGATAGGATAAAATTAGCACAGTTTAACCCAAGTACTCTGCGTTTAGTGATACAAAATAGTTATAAACTAAAAATTAGTTTTAAAAAAGATACAAAGTCTCTCATAGTACATATAAAAAATGTAAAAAAATCAACATACATAGCACCAACACCTCATGGAATTACTCCCAAGTCAGTAGATAGAAATAAGATTATAGTTATTGATGCTGGACATGGTGGAAAAGACCCAGGTGCAGTTGGATATAAAAAATACAGAGAAAAGATAGTTGTCCTACAAATAGCACAAGAGTTAAAAAGAATGCTTAAAAGTCGTGGTTATAAGGTCTATATGACACGAGATTCAGATAAGTTTATAAAACTGAGAAATAGAACACGTTTTGCAAATAGAAAACATGCAGATCTATTTATAAGTATTCATGCAAACGCAGTGGGTAAGAAAATAGCTAAACAAGTACATGGTATAGAGTGCTACTTTTTAGATAAATCGCGTTCTTCTCGTGCAAAAAAAGTTACTGCAAGTGAGAATAGAGCGAATTTATCGGACATGGGCTTTTATGGTAAAGATACATTACTGAGTACTCTTAATTCGCATAATATTGTTGCTGCAAATAAGTTAGCGATAGATTTACAACGCGGAGCACTTGGTAGTTTAAAGAAGAGTTTTAAAAATGTAAAAGATGCAGGTGTTAGGCAAGGGCCATTTTGGGTTTTAGTTGGAGCTCAAATGCCAGCAGTTTTAGTAGAAGTTGGATTTATCACAAATCCAGCAGAAGCGAAACGTTTAGTTAACCGCAAGTACCAAAAAGCTATGGCACTTGGACTGGCTAACGGGGTAGAACGTTACTTTAGAAATAACTAAAAAGTAAACTTTTTAAGAAGGCTTATTCTTCAAGACCTTCTTTCTTCCACTCTAGTTTTCCATGCACAGACTCTTTATCACTGATAAGGTACTCTATCTGCTCTTTTACTTTAGCATACTTATATTGCTCTTTAAAGTGTGGGATACGACCACCTGATGCATTTGGATGTCCACCACCACCAGCCCACTCTTTAGCTATTAATGCAACACTCACTTTGTAGTCAGCACGAAGACTCATTGCACCCTTAAAACTTATATCAACGATAAAGTCATACTCAGGATAGGCAACTAAAAAACCATTACCTACTATAGAAGTATTACCAACTGCATAAGATAGATAACCCTTGTACCCCTTGTAATAGATAGTATTGTCTTTTCTTTGAGAACCAAGAAGTTTCACAACATAATCAGTTGCTAAATTATCTAGAGTATCATTTTTCTCATGTGTAAAAAATGCTTTTTTGATTAGGTGAATTTTTTCATCTAAAACTATAGGTGCATCTTCTTCATTTATGTACTTAACAGCTTCTTCTAAAAGAGTGAGTTTGTAAGTATTGTCTTCGTTTGCAAACATGATACGGTTAAGCTCTCTTGTTTCAGTCACTAAACGCATACATACCTTACCATATTCAAAGTTGTCATGTTGATCTTTTTTCCATAAGTCTACTGCGTTTACTATATCTACATACTTACACATCCACTCAGGTTCATTAAACTCAAAATTTTCTTTTACATAATCATAAACTATTTTTGTAGCACAACGCTCAGTATCAAGATAATACCAATCATGCTTCTTAGCAGACTCAGCACCACTTCCGTGATGATCTAGTAAAACAAGTTTTACATCAAGTTTAGCAGAGTTTAGTTTTGCTACTTCCTCTGTTAACCAACGTGACTCATCTGCTGTTAGATTTAAGTCACTAATGAGAATAAATGAAGAAGATTTCTCAGCTTTAATATTGTCAAGTATAATAGTAAGTTTTGATTTTACTTCAGGACCATAGTTGGCATTGTAGTTGTATTTTGTATAGGGTGTGTACTTCATCACTAGCTGACAGCTATAACCATCTAGGTCAATGTGAGAAAGGTGATGGACGGTTCTACTATTCATAATTTATAATTTCCTTTTATATTAGTTTAAAGATCAACGGCAATAGCACCGAGTACTTCAAAAGTAGCATTTGAGTCAATTTCTGCATGTGATAGAGTAACGATGTCAAGTGAGAAACGCTCAAATATCTCAGCTACACCGCGACGCAGTTGAGGATCAACGATAACAACAACAGGAGAAATCCCTTTTTGGAGAATTTCAGCTGCTTTATCGCTTGTAGCTTGGATAAGAGCATTTATCTCGCCTACATTTAGCATTAAGTTACGTACACCATCCTGCTCAACTGATTTTTGTAGAAGTATCTGCTCTGTTTTTGTATCAAAGGTTAAAAGCCTTACAACATTATCGTCACTTGAGTAGATTTGAGTGATGACGCGTGAGAGTTTTGCACGTACTTGTTCAGTTATAAGCTCAACATTTTTAGTAAACTCAGCTACATCTGCAATAGTTTCTAAAATTGTAAGCATATCTTTGAGTGGAATATTCTCATGTAAAAGACCTTTAAGTACTCTTTGAATAAGTCCAATATTTGCAACTTTCATGACATCATCAACGATAACAGGAAAAGAGTTTTTAATTTTATCCATAAGTGTTTGAACCTCTTGACGAGTCAGTAAGTCCTCTGCATTTCGTTTAATTAGTTCACTCATATGTGTAGAAATTACAGTTGATGCATCAACAACTGTATAACCGTTGATAATTGCATCCTCTTTATCATTTGGCATAATCCATAAAGCATCAAGACCAAATGCAGGTTCTTTTGTTTTATCCCCATTTATTTCACCTGTAGCCATACCACTATCCATAGCGAGAAACTTATCAGGTTGGATACTCCCATCACCTATACTTATACCCTTGAGAAGGATTTGGTACTGTTGTGGGTCTAGGTGCAAGTTATCACGAATACGAACCTGTGGCATCAAAAAACCATAATCACTCGCAATTTTACGACGCATTGAACGGATACGTTCAAGAAGGTCTCCACCTTGGTCACTATCTGCGAGTTTTATGAGTTGATACCCAAGTGTGAGTTCTAACATTTCAACCTTGAGTATATCTTCAAGTGCTATTTCTTCTTCTTTGGCTATTTCTTCATGTGTCTTTTTAGGTTTGATTCTTTCATGTTCTTCTTGTTGTTGACGAGTATTTTTCGTAAAGTTATCCACATCTAAGATAGTAAGTTCCCCTCTGTCATATTTATAAATCATCCAACCAAGACCAGCAAAGAGAACTCCAACTAAACCCATAGAAGCAGTTGGAAGACCAGGAACTAGAGCAAAGAGTATCATGATAAACCCTACTATCATCATAATTTTTGAGTTTCCAACCATCTGGTTGATAGTTCCCTCTGCAAAGTTGTCACCATCATTAGAACTTCTAGTAATCATAATACCTGTAGCAGTTGAGATAATCAGTGCTGGAATTTGCCCTACTAAACCATCACCAATAGTTAGTAGTGTAAATGTTGAAGCGGCATCTGCTACACCCATATCATGTTGAAAAACACCTATAAGAAAACCACCAATAATATTAATCATAGTGATAATTATTCCCGCAACTGCATCACCTTTTACAAACTTAGAAGAACCATCCATTGCCCCATAAAAGTTTGCATCTTGGAGTATCTCAGCACGACGTTGTTTCGCTTCTGCATCATCTATAAGTCCTGCATTTAAATCTGCATCGACTGCCATCTGTTTACCAGGCATAGAATCAAGTACAAAACGTGCTGCCACCTCTGCAACTCTTGTCGAACCCTTGGTTATGACCATAAAGTTTATAAGTACTAAAATAGAAAATACGATGATACCAATTACATAATTACCACCAACAACAAAATCACCAAAACTAGTAATAATATCACTCATATTTTCAGGGCCTTCAGCTCCATGACTTAATATCATTCTTGTTGTAGCGATATTTAAAGAGAGTCTAAAGAGAGTTAAAATCAAAATAAGTGTTGGAAAAGTAGTTAAGTCTGTTGGTTTTGGCACATAAAGTGAAATAAGAAGAATCAAAACAGCGAATGCTATTGAAACAGTAAGTAGTACATCGAGTATAGCTGCAGGAAGAGGTACAATGATAATGGCTAAAATCGCCATTACAAAAATAACAACACTTAAGTCTTTTTGTCCGAGTAAAAAGTTAAGTGTTATCCCAATTCGCTGTTTTAAGCTTGCTTTTCTTGCCAATGTAGTACTACTCTCTACTCTTCTACTATATCAGCTAAAGTAGGATCTTCTAAAAAACTTTTAGGAATTGAGAGTTCACGTGAAAGAGTCTCACTATCCATTGGTTCTTTTACGGATGATAGAAGTATTAAAGAGAGTATTGTATACTCACTTGCACGGGTAATTAGCATTGATAGTATACTTTATATGTAAATTTAGAGTTTATTATATCTAAAAAACTCCAAAAGTGTGAGTGTCTATATTTTTAAAGTTTATTTAGCTATAATCGCAGTTCAACTTTACATAATTTTATGTGAATGTTAGATTAATATACCTATCAGGAGGCTATTATGGCTTTAGATTCGGCTAAAAAACAAGAAATTGTTACAAAATACGGACGTAATGAAAACGACACTGGTTCAAGTGAAGTTCAAATTGCATTATTAACTACAAGAATTGCAGAGTTAACAGAGCACTTGAAAATTTTCAAAAAAGATCATGCATCACGTTTAGGACTTCTTAAACTTGTTGGTAAACGTCGTCGTTTAATGAGATATTTCAAACGTATTAACAAAGAAGCATATCTTAACCTTGTAGAATCTCTACAAATCCGCGATAACATCTAGTTAACACTTTTTCTTTAACTTAAAACTCGTTTTCGAGTTTTAAGTTCTTTCTTTTCCCTTTTACAACTTCAAATTTT
>QNZS01000061.1 GCA_003978465.1 Sulfurimonas sp.
TGAAACCTACTCCACTGTAACACTTTTGGCTAAGTTTCGCGGCATATCTACATCATTACCAAGTCTTACAGCGATTTCTAAAGAGAGAACTTGAATCACAATCATCATTTCAAAAAACTCTAACATATAGTCTGTACATTCATTTATAGGTATAAAATCATCAGCCTTATCAAACTCTTGTGAACTTATAACACAGATAGTACTATCTCTTGCACTTAACTCTTCAACATTTGATTTTGCTTTTTCATATAAAAGATGTTGTGGAAGTAAAGCAATAGTGAAAAGCTCAGGGTCAGCTAGTGCTATAGGCCCATGTTTCATCTCTCCACTAGGGTAACCTTCAGCATGAAGATAGGAGATCTCTTTGAGTTTTAGAGCACCCTCTAGGGCAAGTGGATAAAATACATCCCTACCTATAAAGAAGAAACCATGACCATGAAGGTAGCGTTTAGAGAGTCTTTTTATTCTTTCATGCATTTCATCATCTACTTTTACGATTGAAGGTACTTCTCGTAAAAATTTAATCTGTTTTGCTATCTCTTGTGAGGAAAGAGAAGTATTACGTTTTGCAAGGTAAAGAGCCATCATCCAAAAAATAGTTACCTGTGTAGCAAATGCTTTTGTTGAAGCAACACCTTTTTCAACTCCTGCACGAGTTAAGATACAAGCATCTGCTAAACGCACCATAGATGAGTTGTCTACATTACAAATTACTAATGTTTTAAGACCAGCAGCTTTTGCCATTTTAAGTGTTTCAAGAGTGTCCGCTGTTTCCCCACTTTGTGAGATTACAACAAAAAGAGTATCCTTACTCATGATAGGCTGACGGTATCTAAACTCAGAAGCAACTTCGGTACTAGTCTTTATTTTAGCATAGCGTTCAAAAAGGTAGCTAGCTGTAAGTGCAGAGTGGTAAGAAGTTCCACAGGCACAAAGTTTTATCTCGTTTATACCATTTAGTAGTGAGTCGTCAAGTTCATTAAAAAGAATTTCATCATCACTAAGACGACCAAGAAGTGTATCTGCAATAACACTACTCTGTTCATAAATTTCCTTTTCCATAAAAAATCTAAACCCATCTTTTTGGGCAGAGAGTTTATTTGTAGAAAGTTTTGTAAATATTGCCTCTTTTTTTACATCGTCTTTAGTAAAGATAACTAATTCAGTTGGTGTTACATAACCATAGTCACCATCTTCAAAATAATTAACATCAGAACATTGTCCTATGAGTGGAGTATCTGAAGAAGCAAAATATTTCTCATTCTCGTCATTAATCCCTAGAATCATAGGAGAAGCATTTTTGGCGAAAAAGATAGTTTCGCCTGTACTCTTTGTAACAAGAAGTATCGCATAAGCACCTTTTAACTCAGAAATAGTTTTTTTAAAAGCTTCAAATGCAGAGTCAGATATATTGAGATTTTTTTCAAACTGATGAACTATAACTTCAGTATCGGTTTGACTTAAAAAAGTAACACCATCTGTGATAAGTTCTTGTTTTAACTCAGCATAGTTTTCTATGATACCGTTATGAACCACATAAGATTCATCTCCGATATGGGGATGTGCATTAAGCTCAGTTGGTTTACCATGAGTAGCCCATCTTGTGTGACCAATCCCGATAGAAAAGTTATCTGTTACAAAATCTTTCGTTTTTTCTTCTAAGTTAACAAGTTTTCCAATAGCTTTAAATGAGTCAAATTTACCGTTTTGAAGTACTGCAATTCCAGAAGAGTCATAACCACGATATTCAAGTTCTTTAAGTCCACTGAGTAGTATCTCCTTAGCATTTTTATTCCCTAGGTAACCGACAATTCCACACATATAAATTCCTTATTTTGTTAACATCTCATAAATTAGTTCAGCATTATTGCATATATCATTGTGTTTGTCCATTAAAAAGCTATCTCTTACCTTGTATTTACTAGAGTGAATTTTTGCGGTAACGATATTTATATTTAATGCATCAAAGCAATGCATAACATAAGCAAGTAGTCCATTTTGATTTTTTGTATGTATTAATATTTCTGCATGTGTTAAAGAATGTTCAAAATCTATGCTAATTTCTTTTCTTTTTATCATAATCTCTTTAAGTTTTGTATCTTTACGCATATCAAATGAAGCATCAATTTTTTTCTCTACTAGAAATAGTTCACTTTCATCTATTTTTTGAATAAACTCTATTTTAAAATACTTTATATCATTAAAAAGAGTAAATATTTCCATACTAGCAACACTTATATGTGAAAGGGATGCAAGTAAAAAACCAAGATTAAGTGGAGTTTTTTTAAAAATTTCAATGGTTAAAGAGTTTTCATTTTTTAGTGTAAAACTATACTCTTTTGTCTCCTGTGCTTTTTGTGCAACTTCTATAATATTTTTAGGTGTATGTTTAAAGAAGAAAAGATTTGACTCAATAGTAAGTATCTTCTTTTGTAAAGTACGTGCTAGTTGCTTAAATTCAAGAAGGTTTTGTACACGTTTCTCAATAGTGAGTCGTTTTTTTGCATCAGTAATTCTATGGCTATTTTGAGCAACCTCTAAGGCACTTTTATATAAATCTTTAAGAAGTTTAGAATTAAAAGAGGTATAAGTTCCACCTCCAACTCCATTTATATCAGAATATGTTAATATATACAGCATATTGAGATTTTTTATATCTCCGACTTTGGACATAAATTTGTAAAGTGTTTTTTCATTGTAAATATTTTCTTTAAAAGCAACATTACTCATAAGGATATGGTGTTTGACAAGACTAACAGCTCTATCTTGCATGTCTTGACTCATTTTCATCTTTTTAAGGAAAGGAATAATGAGTTTTGCTCCAACCTCAGAATGATCTTGTTTCCTTCCTTTGCCCGTATCGTGAAAGAGGGTGGTTATTTTAACTATAAGTTTTTCATCATTACTTAGTGTATCATGAAGTTCTTGGATAAAGGGTTCTTTTATATGTTCGAGTGCATGGATACATTCAACAGAATGTATATCTACAGGATAATGATGGTATCCATCAAACTGAGGCATATGGCGTACTTTTCGAAAGTTACCAAAGAGCTCATGTAATATCCCCGCATGATAAAAAAGTTTTAAAAAGGTGTAAGTATGTTCCCTGTGGAGTAGTTGCTTGAGTAGAGTATAAGTACTTTGGCTTAAGGGGTGTGAAATTTTAGTATAAGTAAGCCTTGATAATACTACTGAGTCAAATTTATAGTCTTTATCTTTTAGCGAGAGAAAAAGTTCTAAGAGTTGTGTACTATCGTTTAGCTGATGGTTATATGAAATATATACACGGCCTTTATACTCATAAAGCCCTTTTTTTATACGACTTTTTCTTAGGTTAGCTATCATTTTTACATCATAAAGATAAGGTCTAATCATTTTTTTTGTATATATACGTGTGAAGTTATCTATTCTCCATCCAGCGGCAATAACCTTAGTTGCAAATTTAATTTGGTCATTAAATCCAAGCATTTTTGCCACACTTGGAATATACTCTAAATGCAGAGTGTCTTCTTGCTTGTTTGTAATGAGATGAAGGGCACTTCTTACTCTAAACATTAACTCTAAGGCTATCCTATACTCTTTGTAAGACTCTTCATTATAAACTATACCAACAAGCTCTTTAATGGTGTTAATACCATAGATAGTATGTGCTATCCAGTATAAAAGTTGTGAATCACGAAGACCTCCAACACTCTCTTTGATATTTGGCTCCATAGAGACTGGATATCTTTTCCTACGGATTTGAGCCTCTTGTACCTTAGCAATTAAAAAATCTTTTTTATTATGAAGCCTAATTCGAGTAAGCTGGTGCTGTGTCTCTTGCCATGTAAAGGGAGAACCTATTATGAGGCGAGACTCCATTAAAGCTGTACGAATGGTTAAGTCTTCGTTTGCAGCACGAAAAAGGTCGTTAGTCTCATGTACACGATGCCCAAGTTTTAGTCCTGAGTCAAGTACAAGATAAAAAAGCTTTTCTATGATTAGTTTGGTATTGTAACCCTCTATATCTTTATATACTATGAGTAGATCAATATCACTATGCACACAAAGTTGCTCTCGACCATAACTTCCAAGTGCTACAATAGCAATAGGAATAGAATTTCTCATTGGTATGTAATTACCAAAAAGACGGCGAAGAACAGTTTTGTACATGAGTGAGATAATAGAGTCTAGCTTTTTTGTATGTAAAACAAGAAAGTCTTTTCCTTGATTTTTTTCAAACAAGAGAGGAAGGGACTTTTTATAATCGTTAATGTAATGCTTAAAAAGCTTACTAAGTTCAAAGTTTGACCCATTGGTATCTATAATATCTTCTATCTCTAGTTCTAGGTTCATATCTTTCTCTTGTAAATATTTTAACTATTATAGTGTAGTTATTATAAACACGATATAATCTAAGTAATTTAACTAATAATAATGATAGGAAAGAAGATGACAATAACAAAAAGTGTAACATTTATAGCCAAAAAAGGGAGTGAGAAAAAAATGAAAGAGCTTCTGTCTGCAATGGTAATTCCAAGTAAGGCAGAGTCAGGCTGTCTTTTTTATGAAATATTTCAATATAAAAATGAAGCACAGCGTTTTATGGCTGTAGAGACTTGGCAAGATGAAGCTGCACTTGATGGGCATAAAGCCTCATCTCATTACGGTGTATATAAGTCAAGTTATGAACCATACTGTGACGATAAATATAGTGATGAATTAGAAGTTTTAGGGTAAATTGATGAAGAATTTATTTGATGCAAACAAAGCCGTAGTTTGTGAGAGTGACTTAGACCTTAGAGTGTATACCTCAAACCTTTTAGGGCAAAGTGATGAATTAGTGCTTCACGGCGGTGGAAACACTTCTGTAAAAACTACTATAGACGGTGAAGAGATACTACTTGTTAAGGGTAGTGGTTGGGACTTAGTAAGCATAAAAGCTGAAGGTTTTGCACCTGTTAAAATGAAAACTCTTTTAGAAATGGCAGCATTAGATACTTTGAGTGATAGTGATATGGTAAGTGGTCAAAAAGCAGGGATGATAGACAAAACTGCTCCAAATCCTTCAGTTGAAGCTATCCTTCATGCACTTATTCCTTACAAGTTTGTTGATCATACTCATGCTGATGCCATTGTAACTATCTCAAATACTGAAAATGGTTTAATAGACATTAAAAAAGTTTTTCCAAACTTTCTAATTATTGATTATGTTATGCCCGGATTTATTTTAGCACATACTATTTATGAAATGACAAAAGACTTAGAGTGGTCGAGTATTGATGGAATAATTTTACACAACCATGGTATCTTTACTTTTGATGATGATGCAAGAGAGTCATATGAAAAAATGATAGAGGCAGTTTCTCAAGCAGAGGTGTTTTTAGCACAGAATGCTGTACTTCATATAGCAAGCTCTTATGCATCTAGTAAAGTTGATATGAAAAAAATAGTTCAAGTAATTTCTAAACTTAAGGGTTATAAAGTTTCACTGAATATCAACCAATCACCTTTAGCAAGTCACTATGCTTCACATGAAAACTTACGTGAATTTGCTACTCGTGGAGTCCTGACACCTGAGCATATAATTAGAACTAAAAGAGTACCTCTTATTATGGAAGATACTGATTTAGAAGCTGGACTTTCGAGATATATGAAAGAGTATGAAACATACTTTAAAGAGTTTGCAAGTGATGAGATAATGTTAAACACAGCACCAAATTATATGGTTATTAAAAACATTGCTGTGATTAGTTTTGGGAAATCACCAAAAGAAGCGGCTATAGTGAATGACATTGTTGAGCATACAATGAGAGCAGTACTCCATGCTGATAAACTAGGTGGATATAAAAGTATAAGTGTAGCAGATAGTTTTGCTATGGAGTACTGGGAATTAGAACAGGCTAAGTTAAAAAAATAAGTCTGTATTTTCGACAATAATCCAAAAATTGCGAAACTACATTAAAATTGGATGGAAACATGAATCAAAAAAACTACCTAATGGCAATAGATGCAGGAACAGGAAGTATTCGTGCAGTTATCTTTGATACCAAAGGTAATCAAATCTCCGTTTCTCAAGCTGAATGGGTACACTTAGAAGAAGAAGGTGTGGCTAATTCTATGAGTTTTGACTTTGAAAAGAACTGGAACCTGGTATGTGTATGCATTAAAGAATCAATCAAAATAGCAAAGATAAATACTGAAGATATTTTGGCTCTCTCAGCTACAAGTATGCGTGAGGGAATAGTGCTATATGATGAAAATGGTAAAGAACTTTGGGCTGTTGCAAATGTTGATGCAAGGGCCAGTGATGAGGTTAAGTACCTAAAAGAAAATTTTGAAGGTATTGAAGAAGAGTTTTATGCAAAAAGTGGTCAAACATTTGCACTTGGAGCACTACCTCGTATAATGTGGCTTAAAAATAATCGTCCTTCAGTATATGAAAAAGTGGCGAGTATTTCTATGATTGGTGACTGGATTTTAGCAAAATTGAGTGGAGTAATTGCTACTGACCCTAGTAATGGTGGGACTACGGGTATCTTTTCATTAAGTAAACGCGACTGGGATAGAGATATGGCTATAAAAGTCGGTCTTAAAAATAATATTTTTCCTCAAGTTTTGGAAGTCGGTGAAGTGATGGGTCTTGTGTCTCAAACTGCATCTTTAGAAACAAGTCTAAGTCCTACAACAAAAGTAGTAATGGGTGGAGGTGATGTTCAACTTGGTTCAGCTGGACTTGGAGTAGTAGAAGTTGGAGATGTAGCAGTTCTTGGAGGCTCATTTTGGCAACAAATTCTAAACATACCAAAAGATACAAAACTACCAAAAGATATGTCAATTCGTATTAACCCTCATGTAATTGATTCACTTTCTCAAGCAGAGGGGATTAGTTTTTTTAGTGGTTTAGTTATGCGATGGTTTAGAGATGCATTTTGTGATATGGAAAAACTAGAAGCTAAAAAAAGAGGTATAGATGTTTATACTGTTTTAGAAGAAAAAGCGACAAATGTACCAGTTGGCTCTTACGATATTTTACCGATATTTTCTGACTCCATGAAGTATGGAAAGTGGTACCATGCGGCTCCGAGTTTTTTAAACCTAAACATAGATGCTAGTATCTGTAACCGTGCAAGTATGTTTAGAAGTTTAGAAGAAAATGCAGCGATAGTTTCAAGTATAAACCTGGAAAAAATTAAAGAGTTTAGTGGTATAGAGATACAAGAGATAGTTTTCGCAGGTGGGGCTAGTCGTGGTGCACTTTGGTCACAGATACTAGCAGATGTTACTGGATATAGAGTGAAAATACCTAAGGTCACAGAAGCAACTGCTTTAGGCACTGCGATGGCTGCTGGAGTTGGCTGCGGTATATATAAAGACCTAGTAAGTGCTGCAAAAGAGTTAGTTGTGTGGGACAAAACTTATGAGCCAAATATGCAAAATAAAAAAATCTATGATCTAATAAAAATAAAATGGCAAAAAGCATATGAAATGCAGCTAAAGTTAGTTGATGAAAACATTACTACAAGTATGTGGAAAGCACCAGGATTATAAAATGGAATATACTGTATTTTTAGATATTATCGGAACTATTGCATTTAGTCTCTCTGGGTATATTTTAGCGGCCAAAGCAAGGTATGACATCTTGGGAATTTTAGTTGTCTCTTTTATTACAGCTTTTGGTGGTGGTGTTGTGAGAGACTTACTTACAAATAGAGTTCCTTTTATCTTTCATGAGACTTACCCTATCAGCATCGTTTTATTAACCATTATTATCGCTTACTTATTAAAACTTCATAAACATACAAGACTTACTGATAACATTGTTTTTCATGTAAGTGATAGTATAGGACTGAGTATGTTTGCTTTTACTGGTGCAGTAGTAGGCTTAGACGCAGATTTTAATCTCGCAGGTATTATTTTCTTGTCTTTTTTAACAGCTGTTGGAGGGGGGATTATCCGTGATATGATGATGAATAAAGTTCCATTTGTATTAACCAATGATTTTTATGGAACTATAGCTATTTTACTTGGATTTTTAATATGGTTTATAGATAGTTTTTTCATTCTAAATACTGCTATATCAGTGTTCCTTCTAGTATTTGGAACAGCTATGCGGCTTTTAGCTATCAAATACCAATGGAAACTTCCAAAACTAATCTAAAATTAGTCTGCTTTTGGAAGTCTAAATTTCTGAGTAATCATTTCCCCATCTTCGTTAAAGAAAAGATAATACAGCATATCTTTTTTTACACTCATCCCCGCTAAAAAGCGCAATGCAAGGTTTGCTTGCAGTGATGCTATATGCATAACTATAGGAGCTGCAATTCCGGCAGGTGTTTTTGTGATAATTTTAAAAGCGTCACTAAAAGATGATTTATCTATAAAACATACTTGACCATGAAAAGCTTCTACACTTCCATATAACCATGGCATATTTACTTTTTTTGCATAAGTGTTGATATCTCCACGTGTTGGCAGGTTATCAGTTGCATCTATGATTAAGTCTACTGCTATGTTCTTCTCACTCCAAGTTATAAAGTCACACTCATGAGAAATAGCTTTTGTAAAAGGGCATCTTTTTTCTATTATTTGAGCATTGAGAGTAGCTTTGTTTTTCCCCTCATCACCCATAGAAAAAGCAATCTGGCGGTGGATATTATGTAGGCTCACTTCATCAAAGTCTATCATATGTATCTCACCAATACCACTAGCACCAAGTGCATAAGCGAGAGAAGAACCTAGTCCACCCGCACCTACGATTGCGATTTTTTTTGTTTGAAGTGATTTTTGTGTCTCTTCTCCCCAAAGTTGTACCTGTCTGTGAAAATATTGCATCATGATTTAATCCTTTTATTTATTGCATCTCTAAAGCCCCAAGCACGTCTTGCTTGGAGAACATCTGTATGAGACATATCTACTATCATTAACTCTTCTTTATTGCCTAAGTGAGAGAGTATCTCCCCGTGAGGCGAAGCAAGAACTGAGTCTCCATAAAACTTCCATGAAACTTCTTTATCTTGATACTCACCGATTCTATTTGCTCTTAAAATATAGCAGTTGTTAAGAAATGCACGCATACTTATAAGTGCTTTCCATCTTTGATAAGACTCAAATGTTGCTACACTAGGAACTAAAACTGCATCTACTTTTTTTTCTTTTAGTGATTGAAATATCTCATCAAAGTGTAGCTCAAATCCACTTATAACACCAAATTTAAAACCATTAATTTTAAATACCATTGGTGTTTGTAACATGTCTATTGAGTTAGAGAAGAATTTCTCTTCATTCCAATGACTATAGTTGATTAAAATTTGCTGTTGATAGTAGGAAGTAGAAGATGGTGAAAACTTCGCTATAGTTTTATACAGAGCATCTTTTTTTACGAGAATAAGTGGTGCTATTATTGTCATACAATAAGTAGAGGAGAGTTCTTTAAGTATCTTTATTTGGTGACTTGCCTGCTCTTTTATCATACTTAGGGACATGTTTTGGAGTTCTTTAAAAAAAGGATTTAAAACATACTCGCCTAGGAGTAAAACTTTTACACCTTTTTTATGAGCTACACGGATATTATTATAGAGTTTTGTAGAACTCATTCCCTGTGCATTTAACTGAAGAACAGCAGCTCTCATCTAAGATACTTGAATCTCTTGAATTTTTATCTTTGCATCTTCAAGAATTTTTTGTGCATCTTGAAGTTCTTTCATACCACTTTCATAAGCCTTAACACTATTTTGAAGAGTTATCTCAGGGCTCATTAATGTCTCTAATGTTTTTTTCGCATTTTGCAGTTTTGTTTCAAAGTCTGTTTTAGCCATTGAGTATATCCTTTATGTAAGTGTCAAATTTATCGAGTTCAACAAGAAATGCATCATGTCCATAGTCGCTGTCTATATCGATGTATGTGTGCTCTGTATTTCCTATTGCAGAGAGTTCTTCTGCTAACTCTTGCATCTCAAAGTTTTTAAAAAGTCCATCATTTTTAAAGCTGATAAGGTGTAGATTCGCAGTAACTCTCTTTAGCGCTTCACCAAGTGAGTCAAAGCCACGTGCTAAATCATAAATATTTATAGCCTTAGTGATGTAGAGATAGGAAAGTGGATCAAACCATTTTGTAAAGTTATATCCATTATACTCTAGATAAGACTCTATTTGAAACTTTCCAAAAAGCTCATACAAACCATCTGTAAGTTTATACTCCCTACCAAACTTTTTTCGCATTGATTCATGTGAAAGAAAGCTTATATGTCCAGCCATACGACCAACTGCCATACCGGATAAACCCTGCTCTTTAATAATTTCAGGATCATAATAGCCTTGCTTAAAATCAGGGTCTTTAAGTATAGACTCCTGTGCAACCTTATTAAATGCTATAGCCCAAGGTTGTGTTGCGTGAGTTGCTGCAAGAGAGATGATTTTATTTGCAAAGTTTGGATAGTGAATGGCAAACTGTAATGCTTGCATACCACCCATACTCCCACCAATAATTGCTTCAACTCGATGTATATCAAGTCTATCAAATAAAATCCTTTGTGCTTTTACCATGTCTTTTATACTTACAACTGGAAACTTGTAACGGTATGCTTCATGATGTGGGTGTCTCATACTCATAGGACCAGTTGATCCAAAACAAGAGCCTATAACATTTGAGCAGATAACGAAGTATTTATCTGTGTTTATAACTTTACCACTACCGATAAGACCATCCCACCAACCTGACTTATTGTCATTTTCATACATTCCAGCCGCATGATGACTTCCTGTAAGGGCATGACAAACTACTATGACATTACTTTTATCATCATTTAGAGTACCATATGTTTCATATCTGATGTCATAAGGTTCTAAAATACGTCCACTTTCTAAATAGAGTGGATTTGTAAAGTGTTCAGTATGTGTTTGTAGGTTTAAGGACAAGTTTTAGTGCTCCGTAAAATAATAATGTAATTTTACCATTAATGACTTAATTAAGCTTCAAGAGCTGATTTATTTAGAGTTTCTTCTTTGATATTTTGCAAAAAATCTAAAATATTTTCTTGGTATGAAATAGTATCTGGGTCATGAGATAGTAAAAGAAGGGCCCTGAGTGCTTTTATATCTATTTTTTTTGCATAACGAGGAAGAATTGTTAGTTCTTTTAATATACTATATATTAGCTGGTCTGTATCAAAATTGTTATCTTTACCTTTTTGTATGAGTTCTTTAGTAGTAATCACTAGCAAGTCAGAGCGCTCTTCATTTCCATTATATATGTTCATTCCAATATCTTTAACTACTTCATAACACTCAAGAGGTAGATTATCATTAGCTGTAATTACAAGTGCAAAAATCTTTGCACGAAACTCTATAGAGCCATGGTGATGTACAAAAAATTCTCGAAAAGCACTAAAAAAATGATGTTTAAGACGAAATCCAAGTCGCATATATATTCCTTAAACATTATTATACAATGAAACGCTATAATTACACAATAACAAATATGAGGAACTTTTATGGGTAGAGCGTTTGAGTATAGAAAAGCATCAAAATTAAAAAGATGGGGAGCAATGTCAAAGCTTTTCCCTAAACTTGGTAAAGTTATAACAATGGCTGCAAAAGAGGGTGGTGGGGATCCCGATATGAATCCTAAACTCCGTACAGCAATACTTAATGCTAAGTCTGAAAATATGCCAAAAGATAATATTGATGCGGCTATTAAACGAGCAACAGCAAAAGATTTAAAAGATATGTCTGAGGTAAATTTTGAAGGTAAGGCATCATATGGTGTTTTAATCTTTATAGAATGTGCCACTGATAATAATACTCGTACAGTTGCTAATGTAAAAAATATACTGACAAAAAATGGTGCAGAGATGTTAAACAAAGGCTCATTAGAGTTTATGTTTAGCCGTAAAGCATTATTTGAGTTTGATTTAAAAGATGGTACAGATATTGAAGAGTTAGAACTTGAACTTATTGATTCAGGTCTTGAAGAGATTGAAGAAGAAGAGGGTGAGTGTTTAGTGACAGCTGATTATACTAGTTTTGGTACATTAAATACAGCACTTGAAGCGATGAAGATAGAGATTAAAAAAGCAACATTAGAGCGAATTGCTAATACCCCAGTTGAACTAAATGAAGAGCAGCAAGAGGAAATTGATAAAATATTAGAGCGATTAGAAGATGATGAAGATGTACAGAAAATATATACAAATCTAGCATAATTCTTTTATGAAATATGTAAAAGATATTTCAAATAACACACTTGAAGTCAAGCAGTCCAAATTTATTGCTTGGCTTACTCCCTACGATACTTATAAAATCACCTTAGAAAAGTTAAAACTACAACATCCAAAAGCAAGACATTTTATTACAGCATATAGATATTTAAATGAGTATGAGCAGATAGTAGAGTATTCTAGTGATGATGGTGAACCAAAGGGAACATCAGGTAAACCTTCACTAATGGTACTTCAAGGTCAAAATATTATAAATTCAGCAGTTATAATTGTTCGTTACTTTGGAGGTACTAAACTTGGTACTGGCGGTTTAGTAAGGGCTTACAGTGATGCAGTAAATTTAGTGCTAAATGAAGCATCGTTTAAAGAGTATAAAAAAGAGAGAGAAGTGAGAATAGAGATAGAGTATAGTAATATTAGGTTGATTGATTATGAGTGTAAAGCTTTTAATGTAAATATTTTAGAGAAAAAATTTGAGAATAAAACGATATATAAAATAAAAGCTGATGAAAAAAGTATAGAGCAATTTTTAGAGAAGGTTCAAAGAGTAATAATTACCCTTTGAATTTAGTAAATACTATACTTCAAGACTAATGTGAGTTTTATATTCTTTCTTGTATTGGATTACCCCAAAGTGAGCTACTAAGAATGATGAAAGAAAATGTAATAATGTAAAATAGTCTAGATCTATTTTGAATTGTCATATCCAATCTCTTTTAAAAAGTTCACATCTTTAGTCCAGCCTTTTTTTACTACAACTTGTAAGTTTAAATAAGCTTTTTTAGTACTGAGCCTTTCTATCTTTTCCCTAGCTGATTTACCAATACGTTTGATACAATCGCCACCTTTACCAATGATAATTCCTTTTTGAGATTCTTTTTCTATAATAATCATAGCAGTAATTACATCAACATGAGACTCTTCATCAATACTCTCAATGATGACATCAGATTCATAAGGTACTTCATCACTTACATTTTCAAAGATTCCCTCACGGATAAACCCTGAGTATATATCACGAACAAGCTCACTTGTTAAATCTTCTGGATTAAAAAGAAAAGGAGATTCAGGTAGGTTTCTTGTGATGAGTTTTAGTAAATCTTCATGACCTACTTTTTTGGGTATAGCAACAGGAACAAGTGCTTCAAAATATTCTGAAAATTGGTTATAAGAAGCAATTGTCTTAAAGAGCTTTTCTTGTTTTACCTGATCTATTTTACTTATAACGATGATATGTTTAATCTTTTTCTTATTTAATTTTAAAAATTTTTCATAATGCTCTACACTATCGGTCACAGGAGCAAGATAGATAATAAGATCACAATCCCCCATGGCTTTAAGTGCTTCATCCATCATAAACTGGTTAAGTACTTTTTCTCTTTCATGTAGTCCAGGTGTGTCTACAAAAATTATTTGTGTGTCTTCAACCATAACTATAGCATTAGAACGACGTCTTGTTGCATTTGCTTTTTGGCTCACCATAGCAATTTTTTCACCTAGAAGTGAATTCATTAGAGTACTTTTTCCTGCGTTTGGACGCCCAATTAAAGAAACAAAACCAGCTTTTGTCATATAGTTACCTTGTTGTGTATATTTTATAAGATATATCTAGAGAGGTCATAATCTTCAACAACCTCGTCTAATTTATCATGTACGAGTTTTTTTGTAATAGAACAAGTAGAACCTTTATGCTCATTCGCATTAAAACTCACTTCTTCAGGTATATTTTTAGAACGGGATGAAGTCTTCTTTTCCCGATATCTTCCGTATTTTCATTTACGCGATTTGCTAACTTCCATTGCCCTAATAGAATCATCTTCAAAAATCAATTCAACTCCCTTAACACTCAAGAGTGTAATATATTGTTTTAAAAGAGAGGTCTGTATTTGTGTCAAAATCTGATAAAGTGTCTCTTCTGTTAATGACTCTAACTTAACACATAGATCTTACTTCTCGCCTTGAACATCTACATGCAAGGTTGCATGGATACCGTGACCGAGTTTAAGGTCTAAGTCATGTTCACCAATAGTTTTAATAACTTTTTTATCAGTGATATGTTTTTTATCAATTGTGATACCGTGTTGCTCAAACAATGCATGAGCAACTTCATCTTTAGTGATTGAACCAAAGAGGTGACCATTAGCACCCATTTTTTTACTAATGATAACTTCGGCTTTTTCTAACTTTAAAGCATTCTCTTTTTGAAGTGTAATTTCAGCAGCTAAAGCCGTAGCAGCTTGTATTTCATCTTCTTTATGTTGTGCTAAAATCTCAGGAGTTGCAGCTTTTGCAAAACCTTTTCCAATTAAAAAGTTTTTACCGTAACCATCTTTTACTTCTTTCACTTCGCCAGATTTACCAAGGCTTTTTACATCTTTTATTAGTAAAACTTTCATTAGTTTTCTTTTTCCCCACCGTAAGAAACAATACCGTGTGTAAGATTTCCTAGTTTTTTATAACCTAAGTCAGGCATAATACGTGCAACATGAGCTGAACGACTACCTACATGGCAGTAAAGAATTATATTTTCATTCTTATCTAGTTTTGCTTCTTCAAGTGCTTGATAAAAGCTACTTGTAGGGATGAGTGAGTCAGCACCTTTAATGTGATTCATTTGCCACTCCATATCTTCTCTAACATCAACAAGTTTAAAGTCTACCATTCCGAGTTCTCTTGCTTCAAGAAGTGATACCATCTCATCAGAATCAATCTCCGCTTGGTCTACAAGTATCTGACACTCTTCTTTAGTTAATCCACGAGAGTGAGTATGAACTACTTCTTCTATTCCCATTTCTATACGTTTTTTAGCAGCAAACTCTGGAGTACAAAAGATACCACAGTGACAAGCACCAAGTTCAGGAATTTCTTTCTCAATAGCCGGTGTACATGGACAAGTTCTGTTATCTACCGACTGTGGTTTACCATCTACTTCTTCAACCATAAAACACGGACAAAAAAGCTTGTTGTACATCATCTTATTACGAGCAAGACCCATTTGTACACCTTCGTTAATATCTTGCTCGGGGTGATATTCCCAACCAAATTGACTAATTACCTTGTCAGTAAACTTAACAGTCTTTTCCATTCTTTCGATAAACTCAGGTGAATTCATATCTATCTTAATCATACTCATTATTTAGTTCCTCTTTTTTTACCAGCTATTATATGACGAAGTGCATTTAAACGGATAAAGCCTTCTGCATCTTTTTGATTGTAAACTTCATCTTCTTCAAATGTTGAATGCTCTTCTGAGTATAAAGACATGTCTGATTCACGTCCTACTACTTCAACATTACCTTTGTAAAGTTTGAGTTTAACACTCCCTTGTACATATTTCTGAGTTGTGTCAATTGCTGCTTGAAGCATCTCACGCTCTGGTGAAAACCAAAAACCGTTGTAGATAAGTTCAGCATACTTTGGAATCATGCCATCTTTCATATGTGCTTCTTCACGGTCAAGACATATAGATTCTATAGCACGGTGTGCTTTAAGCATGATAGTTCCACCTGGTGTCTCATAACAACCACGAGCTTTCATACCAACAAAACGATTTTCCACGATATCAATACGGCCAATACCGTGTTTGTTACCATATTCATTAAGTGTACGAAGAATTGTAGCAGGGCTTAACTCCTTGCCATTAATCGAAATTGGGTCACCATTTTTATATTCAATTGTGATGTACTCTTTTTCATCAGGAGCATCTTCAGGAGAGTTAGACCATAACCACATTGATTCTTCTGGTTCATTCATAGGGTTTTCTAAGTGTAGACCCTCATAAGAGATGTGTAAAAGATTTGCATCCATAGAGTAAGGGCTTACAGTTGGATTACCCTCAGCATCTAGGTGTTTTGCATCGATATCAATTCCGCGTTCTCTGGCATAAGACAACAGTTTCTCACGTGAATTAAGGTCCCACTCTCTCCATGGTGCGATTACTGTGATGTCCGGATTGAGTCCAAGGTATCCAAGCTCAAATCGTACTTGGTCATTTCCTTTTCCAGTGGCTCCGTGACTTACTGCATCAGCACCCATTTTTTCTGCGATTTCTATCTGCTTTTTAGCGATAAGTGGACGAGCTATAGAAGTACCTAAAAGGTATTCACCTTCATAAATAGCATTTGCTCTAAACATAGGAAATACATAATCTTTTACAAATTCTTCTTGAACATCTAAAATAAAAATATTTTCAGGTTTAATCCCGTTGTCAAGAGCTTTTTGACGAGCAGGTTCAACTTCTTCACCCTGACCTAAATCAGCTGTAAATGTAATAACTTCAGCATTGTACTCTTCTTGTAGCCATTTTAAAATAACACTAGTATCAAGTCCCCCAGAGTAAGCGAGGACTACTTTTTTTACTTCTTTTTTCATATGATAACCTTATAATAGAGTAATAGTTAATGGGATTGTATCAAAATATATGAGATTATGCTTATAAATAAACAGATAAAATTAAAATATAAGAGTAGATGAAGATTGACTTAAAAAGTAAGCTGATTTACCCTTTAGAATCAAATAATATACCTGTTACTTCTTGCATTTTTAGTAGAAAGTCTTGTGCTTGTTCAGCTGGAAATCTTCTAATCATTTTATTTGTTTGCTCTTCAATTACAGAAACAAAAAAGATATCATGAGAGTCAACTCCAAATTTTAAGTTTGTATTCATTGGTGCTAATGCATCGTTGAGTTCTTTTACTAAATTTTCAACATCTTTTGGAGAATTAATTTTCTTCTCTACACTTGCTGCTTCTTGTTGAATCTCTTTTAGAATATGCTCTTGTTTAGGTTGTACCTGAAGATTTACTTCAACTGCTTTTACCTGCATCTGTTGTTGTTTTGCTACATTTGCTATGCCATCCATGATGTATCCCTTAATCTATTTTATATAGTAATAATAATGAATATCGACAGAATATTTTGAAACTTTAATTAAATTAATACTTTTTTTGTATTTATCTATTTTTTATGATAATCTTGCATTAATGAAAGAGTATATAAGTCTATTAAAATCACATCCAGTCCTATTTAGACTATCAACAATTCAACTTATTTCATATTTTGGTGCATGGTTTTCTAATGTCGCGATCTATACACTACTCTTAGAGATGAATGTAAGTGCACAAATAGTAGCTTTTGTTGCAATGTTACATTTTTTAGCAGGGGTGATTCAAGCTCCGATTTCAGGTGTGATTATTGATAGAATGTCTCCAAAAAAACTTATGCTTTCACTTATAAGTATTGAAATTATTGCAACATTTTGTTTTATATTTATCACAGAACTATCTGACTTGTGGTTACTTTATATACTTATCTTTTTAAAAATGGCAGCCGCTTCGTTTTATTTTACAACTGAGATGTCCCTTTTACCTAAAATACTTGATGGAGATAAACTTCAAAAAGCAAATGAGATTCACTCTATTATATGGTCACTCTCTTACACTTTAGGTATGGCGATTAGTGGTTTTGTGGTCTATGCATTAGGGGTAAAATTCGCATTTATTCTTGATGCTTCTTTCTTTGTAATAGCATTTTACCTACTCTTCATCTTAGAGATAAAAGTGATTATGCACCCCTTACAAGAGAAATTCTTAAGTATGATGGTGGATACATTTTCCTATTTAGGGAGAACTCCTAGGGCACTGTATCTCATTATTGTACATGCTTTTGTTGGTTTAACGGCATTTGATGCTTTGGTTGCACTAATGGTTGATCAATATTATGCTTCAGTTATTGCCACATCTTTAGCTTTAGGACTCATTCACTCGGCTCGTGCCCTTGGTCTAGTTATCGGACCGATTATTTTTGGAAAGTGGATTACTAACAAGAGAATTATTTATCTTTTTATAGGTCAGGGTTTTGCAGTTTGGATTTGGGCCTATATGATGCATGACTTTTATCTCTCTTTAATAGCGAGTGTTATGGTTGGACTTTTTACAACAACACTCTGGTCTTATACCTATACACTCTTACAAAAAAATATTGATGAGAAGTACTATGGCAGAATTGTAGCTTATAACGATATGATGTTTCTAGGTTCGGCTGCATTTACTTCATACATGATAGGTTTTTTAGCAACACATGATTTTTCGTTAGAGTATATTGCAATTATTATGGGTCTTGCATTTATGGTCGGTGGTATTTGTTATGCTTGGGTATTAAATAAAGAAAAGTTAGAGGAAATATCATGATAAGTTTTGCTGTAATAGGTGGTTTACTTTTAAATATTGGTGCATTTTTGACCTTTAAGGGCAAGATTTATGAGGCAGTTGGTATTTATCTTTTTGCAGATATTTGTTGGGTAGTTATGGCTTATAAACGGGAAGACTTTTGGGGAGTTCTATCAATTGTAATTGGTGTAAGTTTTGGTCTTTTAGCATTTTTAAAAATGAAACATGGAAAAATGAATAAAAGTATAATTAAGGAAGAAAATGATTTATAAATCAAGTAAAGGTGACTTAGAACTAGATAATATTACAAGACTCTATCCAGCAGTTGTAGTAGATATGCAAGGTACAGTAGCTGAAATGAGTTTGGAGTGGGAAGAGCTGTATGGTGATAAGGTAAAAATAGTGCATTATGTACTTGTCTTTGACTTTACTCCTTTAAACGAAGATGTAAAAGATCGTACGACACTTACCTTTGAAACAAAAGAGATGCTAATAGCTGAGATTCAAGAGGTAGCGAAATACTTAGACTAATCTCAAATGATACGAAAAAAGTACTTTCTCTTGCAATTCCAGCGGCATTAAAACACCTCGTAGATATACTCCAAATCCTTATAGATATGTTGATGGTCGGTGTTATATCGACAGCAGCACTTGCAGCTGTTGGTTTAAGTATGCAATTTATGATGATCATAAATGTTCTGATAACACTATATGTAGTCGGTGGAAATGCTCTAATCTCGCGTTTTATAGGTCAAGGT
This sequence comes from Sulfurimonas sp., assembly GCA_003978465.1. Classification (GTDB taxonomy): domain Bacteria; phylum Campylobacterota; class Campylobacteria; order Campylobacterales; family Sulfurimonadaceae; genus Sulfurimonas. The sequence continues at coordinate 19,123 of QNZS01000061.1, forward strand.
CGTAAACGTAGAGCTTCAGCATTACTCTATTCTCTTATAGTTTTTGCAATTATACTTTCATTTTTTATAAGCATAGCTGGTTATTTTGGAAGTACTTGGATGTATGAGGTAATGGGCTCTTCCCCTGAAGTTGTAGAACAAGGCTCCATGTACTTTAAAATTCTCTCCCTTGGTTTTGTAGTCATTTTTATAGATAATTTACTTTATAATGCACTCTCAGCTGCAGGCGATACAAAAAGTTCACTTTATATAAAACTTCTATCTGCATGTATAAATGCAGCCTTAAACTATGTCTTAATTTTTGGGCATTTTGGATTCCCTGCAATGGGAGTAGAAGGGGCTGCAATAGCTACCGTTATCGCTTATACTTTTAATATTCTTTCCTATTATATTCTTATAAAAAAGATGAATTCAAAACTAAATTTTTTACCACTTATTCGAGTAAAAGATTTGATTCGTGTTTGGCATGTTGGTTGGGGTGCTGCTTTAGACCGACTAATATCAAGTATGAGCTTTTTAGTTTTTGTGGGAATTATAACTGCATATGGAACAGCAGAACTTGCAGGGTATCAAGTTGGACTTAGAATTGAGGGCATAGCATTTATGCCAGGTTTTGGATTCTCAATTGCGGCAATGGCTTTAATAGGACAAAATATTGGTGCAAATAATTACGATAAAGCTTATAACTTTGGAATTATATGTGGACGAATCGCTTATGTATTTATGGGAAGTGTTGGACTTGTTATGATACTCATTCCTGAGTATTTAGTTGGATTCTTTACAAAAGATAGTCTGACAATAGCTGTAGCATCAAAGTACCTTATATTTGTAGGACTCGCACAAATTCCACTTGCAATAGTTTTTGTGTACTCTTCAGCAATTCGTGGGGCAGGTGCTACAAAAACTACACTAAAAGTAAATGTTTTGAGTTTATGGTTTTTCAGAGTGCTACCCTCATACATAGCATATGAAATGGGTTATAGTATTGAGGCTATATTTATAATAATGAATGTTGAGACACTTATAAAAGCTGTAATTTATTGGTATATCTATCAAAAAAGAACTTGGCTTTATATAAAAATTTAGTCCTTTGTATGATTAGCGATTGTTGATGGTAGGGTGTTCCCACTAGCTTGCATACTTAAGGCTTCTGGATATCTTTTGTAGTGTTCTCTTACTACATTGGCTAGTTTTATTTTAACATCTGCATTTACAACTCCATCTTCATTTAAACATTTTCCCAGACTTTTTATGAGATATTCTTGTGGTGTTGAAACTTTTTTGCTCCATGAAAGGAAGAGCTCTTTATCTATATGTGAAGGTAAGGACCCCATAATACCAATATCATTTTGATTATGAATAAGTAGCCCAGATGTTGTACCACGGTCAAGGGTAAGTACTTGAAATAGATAGAGAGTATGGTAGTTTAGCTGCTCTTGTTTATCCTCTTGGCTTATTTTTGTTCTTGATGTAAAGGCAGCAGTGATTATTTCTATATATTTGTCTATTATCCCTTCACCAAATTTTTTTGCAAGTTCTAGGTCTTGTGCTTTATCTGCTGTTTTGTAGTTTTCAAGATAGAAGTGTGATACTCCGCGTTTTCTACCTAAAGCAGGAATATCAAAGTACTTTTCACCTTGGAGATTAGCTTCTTTATATGTTCTACCTGCTAAACCTTTAAGTGCATTATCAAAGCTGTTCTTATCATCTTTATTTAATATGCTTGGATTTAAGTCAGCCATTACACGCCAGTAAACAGAGGCATTTCTTAACTCTGTAAGTGAAATATGTATATGAATAGAAGGAACATTAGGATTTTTAGGGTGAATGATAGTTGAAATAGCAGTCGCTGATTTGAGGTTTTTTTGTGGAATTTCATCATAATGTACTTGGGAAATATTTATACTTGCTGTATTAAAAAGACTAAAGTCTCTTGCTTCAAAACGGCTACCCCCACCATGTATACCTTCATCACGAAGCCAAAATACTTCTTCGAAGTTTTTACCCTCACCTAAAGAAGTACTTATTAGATCTAGTTTATCAGCCAATCTTTTTTGTAGGCTTCTAACTAAAGTATAAGCATTCTTTGCATCTTGTGACTCAGCCAATATCATTTTCATACACTTTCCCAAAATAGTTTTTTTTTATTCTAGCAAGATTTAGATTAATACCTTCATCCTAGGAGGTATAATGTTTATGAAGAATAAATTTTATGTATTTACAAATAAAAATATATTTTTACAAAATAAAAGATTTTGAGAAGAGTCCTAAACTTAAAAATATTTCAGAAATACTTTGATCAGCTTTGGGGACTTCTGCTGTTTTGATTTATAGTGCACCACTACTTGATTATTATTTCACTGATTTTATCAGGATCGTGTCTTATGTCATTTATAGCATTCGTCATAAATAATTTATCAAATAATCCTAAAAGATTTTATCCCTCAGTACTGGATATAAGTTCTTAAACTCTATAAAGTGATTTTTAGATAAAATAACTTTATGAATAATACTGAGTACAAAGAAGCTATGCAAACACTAAATTTATGGTCAAAACACTACTATGTTTTAGATGATCCTATTACTACAGATGAAGTTTATGACAAACTTTATCATAAAATTATAGAGTATGAAGAATTAAACCCTGACATATTAGATAGTAACTCTCCAACACAAAGAGTAGGGGATATGATAAGTGAAGGTTTCACAAAAGAGCCTCACCTTTCTCGTATGTGGAGTCTTGAAGATATATTTGACAAAGAGGGGTTAGATAAATGGCTCACAAAAACTTATAAACTAGACTCCAACATTAGTTTTTACTGTGAGCCTAAGTATGATGGTGCAAGTCTAAATCTCATCTATGAAAATGGTGTTTTAGTTAAAGGTGTAACTCGCGGGGATGGAACTATTGGTGAGCTTATCACTCGTAATGTCAAAACAATTAAGTCTATTCCTTTAACGGTAGAGCATAAGGAGACTATTGAAATTCGTGGTGAAATAGTTATCTTTAAAGATGAGTTTGAGAGAATAAATAAACGGCGTTTAGCTGAGGGTGAAGCAGTCTTTGCAAACCCTCGAAACGCAGCAGCAGGAAGTCTTCGTCAACTTGACTCTAGTGTAACAGCTAAAAGAAACCTCGTCTTTTTACCGTATGGTGTAGGTATAGATACTTTAGAGTATAAATACTTAAGTGATAAGATGGAATACATATATTCACTTGGATTTAGAAAACCACCTCAAAGAGCAGTAACACAAGGTTATGATGAGATAGAAGAGATATACGAAGTGATGAACCGTGATAGAGATAGCTACGATATGATGCTTGATGGAATGGTCGTTAAAGTCAACGAAATAGCGGCACAAATAGATATGGGTTATACGGTAAAAGTACCGCGTTTCTCAGTTGCTTACAAGTTCCCAGCAGTAGAGAAAATCACGACTGTAAAAGAGATAATCCTCCAAGTCGGACGAACAGGTGCTGTAACGCCAGTTGCTATAGTAGAACCTACAGATATAGATGGTGTAGTAGTTGAGCGCGCTACTCTGCATAACTTCGATGAGATAGAGAGAAAAGATATACGACTCGGCGATAAGGTCATCATCCTTAGAAGTGGGGATGTTATACCTAAAATCATTAAGGTTTTAACACATGAGAGAACAGGTGATGAGGTGCAAGTCATAAAACCTACACATTGTCCTGTGTGTGAGAGTGAATTACTTCAAGAAGAGGTACTTCTTAAGTGTCAAAACTTAGAGTGTGATGCAAGGGTTGTAAACTCCATCATGTACTTCGCTTCAAAACCTTGTCTTAATATAGATGGATTAGGTGTAAAAATAGTCGAGGCTCTTTTTAAATCAGGACTTGTTAAAAGTGTCGTGGATTTATTTGACTTGGACTTAGAAAAACTTTTAGAATTAGAAGGTTTTAAAGAGAAAAAATCTCAAAACCTTCTAAATTCTTTAGTAAATGCAAAAGGACAAGATTACTGGCGTTTCATAAACTCTCTTGGTATAGAACACATAGGCGAAGTAGCATCTAAAACATTAGCTGAAAACTTTGGATTTAGTTTCGTAACTGCAACAAAAGAGCAGATAATAGAGTGCGAGGGAATAGGCGAAGAGATGGCTGAGTCTGTTTTAGAGTTTGTGAGAGTAAACACAGAGACTATAACTAAACTACAAACTATCTTAGAACCACTAGAGCCTGTGAAACGCGAAGAAGCAAAAGAGAATCCTTTTAAAGGAAAAACAGTTGTACTTACTGGAACAATGAGTGAGAGTCGTGGAGTTATAAAAGAGATGATAGAAACTTTAGGTGCAAAAGTGTCAGGAAGCATAAGTAAAAAAACCGACTTTTTGATTTACGGCGAAGATGCTGGTAGTAAGTACGACAAGGCTGAAAAGTTAGGGGTTAAGACTTTGACTGAGGGTGAGATGAGGGAATTAATATAAATATTCTTATGATATAGATAATGCCGATTTTATTTATCTACAGTTTGTATTATTTTGATGTGCAGTTCCCCTTTGCAATGTTCTTTTTAGGATTTGGACTTATAGGTGGGTTACTTATGATTTGGGATTGTCGAAAGCAACAGGGATGTTTTAGTGGAGTTATCCTTATAGTTCCCGTAGTCTTTATAGCACTTTGATCGATTTTATTGTTAGTAGATTATATATTTTAAAGGAGTTTTGATGATAAATTTTAAAGAAAATGAAGAGATACAAGAGATAGAAGAAGAGTTTGACTACTTAAATGAAGAGCCACTTGAAGAAGAAGTGTCGGAGTTTGAAGATGAAGAGCCTGATTATTGTGATTAAGAAGTACTTATGCGTTTAGATACTTACTTAGTTGAAAAAGAGTTTGTAGATAGTCGAAATAAATCTCAGACTATCATAAAAGAGGGGCTTGTTAGTGTCAATGCAAAAGTCATCAAAAAAAGCTCTTTTAAAGTAGAAGAGGGAGATGAGGTAAGTGTTGCAGCTCATGACTCTTATGTCTCAAGGGCTGCATATAAACTGCTAGAGTTTTTACAAGAGCATGACTTAGATGTTAAAGATAGAGTGGCATTAGACATTGGCTCTTCAACTGGTGGGTTCACACAGGTACTTTTAGAGAGAGGTGTTCGCACTGTAACTTGTGTTGATGTCGGAACTGATCAGTTACATAAGTCTATACGAGAAGATAGTCGTGTAGATGCTAATGAGTCTTGTGATATTCGTAAGTTTGAGAGCCAAACACAATTTAATTTAGTTGTGAGCGATGTTGCGTTTATCTCACTTTTGCACATACTCTCTGATGTAGATAGACTCGCTAGTAATGAGATAATACTACTCTTTAAACCACAGTTTGAAGTAGGTCGCGAGGCTAAACGCGATAAAAATGGTGTTGTTTTAGATACAAAAGCCATAACAAATGCAATGCTTAAGTTTGAAGAGGCTACACAAGAGATAGGATGGCATTTAGTGCAAAAATCTCCTTCAAAACTTACAGGCAAAGAGGGTAACCTAGAGTACTGTTACTACTTTAAGAAGTAAGACTCTTTTTATTATGCAAGCATTACCTATTGAAGCTGTTTTACCAGATGTACTACATAAGTTAGAACAAAACTCTACTCTTATACTTCAAGCACCTCCTGGGGCTGGAAAGAGTACACGAGTGCCTCTTGCTCTTATGAATGAGACATATCTAAATGGAAAAATCATCATCATGTTAGAACCACGACGTGTTGCTGCTCGTATGGTCGCAACTCAAATGGCAAGAGTTCTTGGGGAAGCTGTAGGAGAGAGTGTTGGTTATCAAGTCAAGATGGATAGTGCACAGTCAGCTCAGACAAAAGTACTTGTTGTAACTGAGGCTATTTTAGTCAGAATGTTACAAGCTGATGAGATGTTAGAGAAAGTCGGTATGATTATCTTTGATGAGTTCCATGAGAGAAGTATTCATAGTGACCTCTCTTTAGCTCTTTCACTGCAAGTACAAGAACTGCTTCGTGATGACTTAAAAATTCTTATAATGTCTGCAACACTAAATGCTTCTGCTCTAACTTTACTTCTGGGAGATGTCCCTATTGTGACTTCAGAGGGTAAAAGCTATGATGTAGAGATGCACTATCTCGACATTAAAACTCCTGGACTCACTCTTAAAACAATGAATAGAGAACTTGTTAAAACTCTTTCATATGTGCTAAAAAATGATGAGGGTGACATACTTGTTTTTCTTCAGGGTGTAAAAGAGATAAACACTCTTGCTAAATTATTGAATGAGCTTATAAAAGATGATGGAAGTATAATCTGTCCTTTGTATTCGGCTCTTGGTAAAAAAGAACAAGATAAAGCCTTACAAAAATCAGACAAAAGAAAAATAATACTCGCAACAAATATCGCTCAAACTTCACTCACAATTGAAGGTGTTCGTATAGTTGTGGACTCTGGACTAGAAAAACTCTCTCGCTTTAACTATGCAAATGCAATGAACCATCTAGACTCTAGTTTTATCTCTAAGGACTCTAGCATACAAAGAGCAGGTCGAGCTGGAAGAATGAGTAATGGGAAGTGTTATAGACTCTGGCATGAGTCAAAGGTACTGATGCAAAGTACAAAAGCAGAGATACTGCGTTCAGACTTGAGTTCACTTGTTCTTGATCTTTCCCTTTGGGGTGTAACTTCATTTGATGAACTTAAATGGTTAGACATACCACAAGATAAAATTTTAAAAGAGACAATAGACACACTTGGTAAACTAGAGATGTTAGATTCTAAGTATAAGATCACTGCATTTGGAAGAGATGCTATACGCTTAGGTGTTCATCCACGCTTCGCATATATGATACTTAAAGCTAATACTATGGGATATGCGCAGGAAGCTTCACTTCTTTGTGCAATACTTGGTGAGAGAGATATCTTTAAAAATGCTAGAGATGAGAGCGACCTCTTATCTCGTTTTACACATTTACAAGAGAGAGACTTTAACTCGCAGTATATAAATAGTTTTGTGGCACATGAAGTTATAAAACAGGCTGATTTTATTTTCAAAAAACTTAAAAAGATACAAAAAATATCTAAGCGAGAGAAGGCTTATGAAGCTGATATGATGGCTGTTTTACTTCTACTTGCATATCCTGATAGACTAGCTAAACGCAGAGTAAAAAATGATAATAGATATAAACTGAGTAATGCAAAAGGAGCGGTTATATCTGTAGAAGATCCCCTTTTTAATGAAGAATACCTAGTTGTGGCAAATCTTTATGCACATACAAAAGACTCCTTTATAAACCTAACTATGGCTATTGACCTAGCTACTATAGAAGAACACTTTGCTCATACCATAGAGATTAAAGAACAACTCCTTTACAATAAAGAGAGTAAAAAGTTTGACTTAAAAGAGTCTGCTCATTTTTTACAACTAGAACTCTACTCAAAACCACTTGCCCTAAGTCAAAAACATAAGATGACACCACTTCTTTTAGAGCTTATAAAACAAGAGGGTTTAGAACTACTTACTTGGAGTAAACGTGCTAAAAGTCTGCAAGATAGAGTGGCATTTGTGAATTTGCATCTTGATGAGCAAATGGAGTCTTTATCTGATGATGTTTTACTCGCACACTTAGATGTATGGCTTGAACCTTTTATGGGGGATGTTAAGTCGCCTAAAATGTTAGAGTCTTTAGATATCTACCCGATGATACTCTCTTGCCTTTCATGGGAAAACCAACAGAAACTCTCATCTTTAGCACCGGAAAAAGTATCGGTTCCAAGTGGCTCAAATATTTTTATAGACTATGGTGATATCACAAAACCAGCACTTTATGTAAAACTCCAAGAGATGTTTGGTTTAGAAGATACACCAAAAATATTTAATGAGACTATTGCTCTACAGATACAACTCCTCTCACCAGCTATGCGACCTATACAGATAACATACGACTTAAGTAGTTTTTGGAAAAATTCTTATGCTGAGGTTCGAAAAGAGTTACGAGGAAAGTACAAACGCCACTACTGGCCTGAAAACCCTTATGAGGCTGTAGCTACTAAAAATACTAAAAAACATATGATGAAATAAACATTACAATAGCTGTAAAATAATATAAAAACT
>QNZS01000072.1 GCA_003978465.1 Sulfurimonas sp.
TATAGAGAGGGGGAAACGCCTGGTCCCATTCCGAACCCAGAAGCTAAGCCCCTCTTCGCTGATAATACTTATCCTTTCAGGATTGGAAACGTAGGTCGTTGCCTAGTTAGTTGTTTACTTTTTTACACTTCAAACACTTTATCAATTACATTATTATTTTTACAAACTAGAATTATTTTAAACTAAACTCTATATTTAGATTTTATTTTTTTATATTTAACTAGAGTATTCTATCGTCAACTTCCCATTTATGTTCTATTATCTCATTTGAGCCTATATCTAAACGCATTAAAAAGTATTCTCGATGGACTTCATGAGCACCTAAACTTTTTAAATGTTTAGTTGGTACTTGGCAATCAACAAAGTCATATCCCCAATCTTTTAAATGCTTAATAAGTACTATATAGGATGATTTTGAAGCATCGCTTACATGAGAAAACATAGATTCGCCACAAAACACTTTTCCTACTACAATACCATAGAGTCCACCTACAAGTTTGTTGTCTAAATAACTTTCAACACTATGTGCATATCCTGCATTATGAAGTACTTCAAATGATTGTTTAAGGCGATCATGTAGCCATGTACCATCTTGACTATTTCGTGGTGTACTTGAACATTGATTTAGCACTTCTCTAAAATTAGTGTCAAATTTATATGTAAATTTTTTCATACTTTTTTTCAGTGATTTACTAATTTTAACATTATCAAGTTCCATAATAAGTCTTAGACTTGGAGACCACCAAAGGAGTGGATCATTTTCAGAGTTCCAGGGAAAGATACCTGATTGGTATGCATTTATTAAGCGTGAGGGGTGTAAGTCTCCGCCCCAAGCAACAATGCCATCTTCATTAGCTGTGTTTGGATCAGGAAACTGAAATGAGTCTTCGTAGAGTTTTGGAATTTGCACTAAAGTTCTTTATATATTAATTCCAACTCTTTTTTAGAATCAACACTTACTTGACCACCATTTTTTAGTTTGCCAAAGAGTATTTCATCACTTAATTTATTTGTTATATTGTTTTGTATATAGCGTTTCACTGGTCTTGCACCCATATCTTGTGAATATGATTGGTCAGCTATGTATTTAATAGCTTTTTTAGTTAGTGTCACAGTTATCTTTTTCTCTTTTAAGTCATCGTTGAGTTCTTTAATAAACTTTTCTACAATAGATTGGATAACCTGAATATTTAATGGTTCAAAATCTACAATTGCATCGAGTCTATTTCTAAACTCCGGTGTGAAAAACGATTTTAATTCTTCATTTGCTGCTAGTGATTCATCTTTATTGAAGCCCATAACATTTCTCGCAGTAGCCCCAATATTTGATGTCATAATTAATACAACATTTTGAAAATCTGCTTTATATCCATTGTTATCAGTTAAAGTTGCACTATCCATAATTTGTAAAAGAATATTTACTAGATCTGGATGTGCTTTTTCGATTTCATCTAGTAATATTACTGTGTATGGATGTCTTTTAACAACTTCAGTTAAAAGTCCACCTTGCTCATAACCCACATAACCAGGAGGTGCTCCAACTAAACGGCTTAGTGCATGCTTTTCCATATACTCACTCATATCAAAACGTTCAAAGTGTATACCTAGTGTTTTACTTAGTGTAATTGCTAATTCTGTCTTACCAACACCTGTAGGTCCTGAGAAGAGAAAAGATGCAATAGGTTTTTTCTCAGGAGTAAGTCCTGCTTTAGATATCTTTATTGCTTGAGTAACAATTTGTACAGCTTTATCTTGTCCTATTACGCTCTCTTTTATAGTATTTTCTAGGTTTTGTAATGCATTTGTCTCATTTATCTTAATATTTGTATTTGAAATTCCGATAATAGCTGAGACTGTTTCTAAAATATCATTTGCTGTTACTTTTACACGTTTGTCTTTTCTTAGGTGAAATGATGCTGCTGTTTCATCGATAAGGTCAATCGCCTTATCTGGTAAAAATCTATCAGTAATATATCGTTTTGAAAGATTTACTGCCGCAGTTAATGCTTTATTTGTGTACTTCACATTATGATGTTGCTCATACTTTTCTTGCAGACCTTTTAGAATAAGGTAACTTGTCTTTTTTGAAGGCTCATCTATATCTATCTTTGAAAAACGACGGCTTAGTGCCTTGTCTTTTTCAAAACCATTTCTATACTCTGCAAAAGTTGTAGCACCCATACATTTAAGTTCGCCTGATGCTAAGGCAGGTTTTAGCTGATTCGCTGCATCCATAGTTCCACTTGTACTTCCCGCACCTATAAGTGTATGAATCTCATCAATAAAGATTATGGCATTTGGTTGTTTTTTAAGCTCATCCATAACACCCTTTAGTCGTTTTTCAAAATCACCTCTATACTTTGTTCCCGCTAATAGGGCACCTAAATCAAGTGCATAAAGTTTTGAGTCTTGTATAATTTTTGGTACATTTCCTGCAGCAAGCTTAAGTGCTAAACCTTCAGCAATAGCAGTCTTACCAACTCCCGGCTCACCTACTAATATAGGGTTATTCTTTTTACGTCTACAAAGAATTTGTGTAACTCTTTTTATTTCAGCATCACGTCCTATTACAGGATCTATTTTTCCCTCTTTTGCTTTTTCTAGTAAATCAATTGAGTATTTTGCAAGGTAGGATTTTTTACTCTCTTCTTCTTCTTCATCCTCATCTTCATGAGTATGAGAAATAGCTTCTAATACATCTAGTCTTGATATTTGGTACTCAGCAAGTAGCTTATATGAAAAAGTATTTTCTTCTTCATATAAAGCAGCGAGTAAGTCACCTATTTTAGCATCAATTTTTTGTGCTGACTTGATATGTCTTATCATTTTGTCTATTAAACGAGATAGTGCTAAGCTTTCATAAGGTTCATTATTTACACCCATCGGAAAGGCATCAATATTTGTTTCTATATATGTTAAAAGTTCTTCTTTCATCTTTTCAACATCACCACCACATTTAGTTATGATATTTGCACCTTCATTCGAAGCTAAAAGAAGAAAGAATACATGTTCTATTGTTAAGTATTCGTGACGCATTTCTTTTGCAAAAGATATCGACTTTTGAAAAATTTCATTTAAAGGTTGACTGATCATTATTATTCCTCTTCCATAGTTGCTTTAAGTGGAAAACCACTTGATTGAGAACGCTTTTCAACGTGTATAACTTTAGTTTCTGCGATTTCATTTGTATAAACACCACATAAACCTCTATCCATTTTATGAATTTCAAGCATTACAGCTTGTGCCTGCTCATAATTTTTATGAAAAATAGTTATTAAAATATTAACTACAAAATCCATAGAAGTATAATCATCATTTAACAGATAGACTTTAAATTTTTTTGGATGTTCTACGGTTACATCTGCTAACAGTTCTAATTCTATAGTTCCTGACACGATTGACCTACTTTGCCGCATTTAAAAAATCTTCAATTATATCTTGAGGATTTTCTAAACCTATTGATATACGGATGAGTCCATCTGTAATACCTAAGAATTTTCTAGTGTTTGTATCAAAATCGCTATAAATCGTTGAAGCCATATGTAGTGCTAATGTTCTACTATCGCCAATGTTTGCTGTAATAGTTGCAAGTGTTGTTTTGTTTATAAAGCTATAAGCATTCTCTTTTGAACCCATATCGATAGTAAATAGTGTTCCACAGCCTTGTGAAAAATCAGTTTTGTATCTATCATAATGTGGATGAGATTCTAAGCATGGATGGTTAATGTTTAAACCTTGTTTATGTAACTCTTTTGCAATAATTTCTACACTTTGAACTATTCTTGGTAAACGGAGTGCCAATGTTTCTAAACCTAAAAGAGTTTGATAACTAGCATTGGCATTTGCGCTCATACCCAAGTCACGAAGAGCTCTTTTTTTCGCATTTGGTATAAGAGCCATTTTTCCAGCAGCTTTTATAGGCTTTTTCATAAACTCATAACGGGAACTTTTAAACTTATCAGCACCATCGTTAATTGCACGAAATACAGCACAACCACCCAAGGCTGAAGCATTACCAGCAATGATTTTTGTAGTTGAATAAACAACTATGTCTGCACCTAAGTCTAAAGGAAAGATACTGAGTGGAGTTATAGTATTGTCTACAATTAAAGCAACACCCTCTGCATTCGCAATTGCTGCTATAGCTTTAATGTCAGGAAGACGCATATTAGGATTTCCAACACTCTCCAAAAAGATAACTTTTGTTTTGTCTGTAATAGTATTTTTAATATTTTCGAGTTCATCTACATCAAAAAAAGATGTTTTGACACCAAAGCGCTTAAGTGTTTCATCAAAAAGTGCATAAGTACCACCAAATAAACCACCAATACTGATTATCTCATCTCCAGCTTCTAGTAGTGACATTGTTGCTAATGTTGTGGCACCCATTCCTGAACTTGTTGCTACTGCTCCAACACCACCATCCATCTCAGCCATAATAGTTTCTAGTTTTGCGGTAGTGGGGTTACCCATACGTGAATATAGTGGTTTTTTGATACTTCCATCAAAAATACCTTCAGCTGTTTGTGCATCTCCGTATCCAAATGCCGCAGATGGTATTATAGCTGGAGATATTGCACCTTCCTTGTTGCCAACTGCTTGGACAAATTGTGTACAGTACTGCTCGAAATATTTCATATATTATTACCTTAATTTATTATCTATAAATTATATCTAAGTAGAGATAATAGTTAGCTACATGGATTAAATTATGCTAAAATTATAAAGATAAAACAATTAGGAAACTTAATGCAAAACCAAACAACTTTAGAAAAACTAGATGAAAAGGTATCTGAGGTTCTTATACAGTACCATGAACTTAAGAGTGAAAATGAAACAATTAGAAATGAGTTGATAACTTTAAAGGGACAAAAAGAAATTCAAGATCAGGAAATAGATAAGTTAACTGAAGAAAATATTATGAAAGATTTAGAGATAGAAGAGATAGTAAATAAAATTGAAAGTATTTTAGGCTAATTCTTAATGAGTAAAAAAATAGGGCTCTATATTGGTGGTCGTCGATTTGATATTGATGTTGATGATGAGTTTGCTAACTTTTTGAAGGTACAAATAGAAAGTGACTTTAACATAGAAGGAAACAACGAACTTAAGTCAGTAATGCAAGCATATGTACGAAAAACTTATGAACTTTATATTCAAAATAAAGATGTAAAAAGTATTTTAGATAAATTCGAAAAGTAGCTTTAGAATACTATAAGTTTATAACGCTATAATTTCAACCTCTTAAACAAGAGACGGTGTGCGCTCTTAGCTCAGCTGGATAGAGTACTGGTTTGCGGTACCAGCGGTCACACGTTCGAATCGTGTAGGGCGCACCATATTAAAACGATAGAAAACTTCAAAATTACTTCATTTAAATTATGAACTAATCTACAAAATGTCGCGGAATAGAGCAGTTCGGTAGCTCGTCGGGCTCATAACCCGAAGGTCGCAAGTTCAAATCTTGCTTCCGCAACCAATTAATCAAAAAAAATCACATTAAAATAATCTCCTTATCGCTTAACTGGATAAAGCAGTCCCCTCCTAAGGGATAGCTCGAGGTTCGAGTCCTCGTGGGGAGACCAGCTAAATCTAGCTAGTATATATTCTTCTTCTGTAAGAGTAGTATAAGTGTACATTTCTTTAATTATATATAATCTTTCAGAGACACAAACTTTGAAAGTAGGAATTTTAGCTCTAATACATCAAAATTTTAAAGTAAATGTAGTAATCTTACCGGAAGGAAACTCTCCGTTATGAGAAATTATTTCTTTTTATGGTAGTCATTAGAAGTAATTTTATACATAGTAGTTATAGTTATAGACGAAGTAGAATTTATTCAAAACTAAGATTACATTGTGAGTTATATTCCTTTCACTGTGAAATACTGACTAGAGAGGAAGCTAATAATTAATACCATAATAAGAAAATATTTTTTATGTAAAGCACTTTATCCTTAATCGCATGATAAATAACTATAATATTGCTATCTTATGAAAAAAAGTATTTATCAGTAGATACAATAAATTCAATATACTGATAAATAGGAATTCTTCGATATTCAAGGCTTTGAGGGAAGAGGAGTTTTCTAAATTTTAGTTTATTTCACTTTTGATTATTTTTGCTAATTCACAACACTGAGATATTTTTTGTGTGCAAGAGAGAGATTCTTCTAAAAGGATGTTGATAAAAGCACTTCCAACAATTACTCCATCTGCTCCTTCTACTTTATCTTTAGCAGTTTTCGCATTTACACCAAAACCAACATAAACAGGAGTTTGAGTGTATCTTTTAATATCACGTAAAAAAGGTTGTAGGTCTTCAGCTACTCCTGAACCTGTGATACCAGTGTAGGCAACCATATAGATAAACTTTTGTGCATCACTTACAACTTTTTTTATACGTGCTTCACTATCTGTTGGTGCTACAAAAGAGATATTTGCTACATTGTTACTACGAAAAAGGTCTTTGTAGAGTAAAGCTTCTTCATGTGGTAAATCAGGAATGATCAGTCCATTAACTTGAAGTTTTTGGGCAAGAGGAATTAACTCTTGTAAATTCTGTTGATAAAAACTATTAAAATAACCCATCCATAAAGTATCAACCTGTGGAGCGACAACTTCAGAAATATCTAAAAGGTCTTTAAATTTAAAACCACAAGCAAGGGCTCTATGGTTTGCTTTTTCTATGAGTGGTCCATCTGCAACAGGGTCAGAGAAAGGAACACCAAATTCTAGGGTGTCAACACCACTTTGACCTAGCGCTAATGCTAAGTCAATACTAAATGATTTATCTGGGTATCCAGATGTAATATATGCTACTAGTTTTTTCAATCTATTTGTCCAAGTCTGGTATTTTAAGTAAAGAGTATCTAATTTGTGTAAGTGAATAATCAAGTTTCAAATTGTTTTACCAAGTTGCAAACATGTTGCTTACATCTAAGAGCGAAGTTGTTGTCTCTTCGCTGACAGGTGTTTTGGCTTTTTTTAACTTTTTAAGTTCATCTAGATCTCTGTCATAACTGTTAGGTTTACGAGGTCAATTATCATCACTTCCATACTCTCAAGGATTATTTAATAATGGTCTAAACACTCATCAACAATTTCAAAATCAAAGTATGCATCTAAATCACTTCTTACACCCATAAACAAATTCTCTTATATAGTGCAAATTATAGCAATTTTTAGTTAAAATACTTTAATTAATATATAAAGAGTAATCAAATGAGTAAAAAACTAACAATTTCTTCAATAAAAAAGAGAAAAGGTATTAAACCTTTAGTAATGATAACAGCATATGATGCTCTTTTTGCAAGACTTTTATCTGACAATGCAGATATGCTTTTAGTGGGAGATTCTTTAAATATGTCTTTTGCAGGGAAAAGTGATACTATTAGTGCAACACTAGAGCAGATGATTTATCATACAAAGGCTGTGTGTGCGGGTGCACCAAATACTTTTATAATCGCAGATATGCCTTTTGGTACTTATGTAAATAAGAAAAGTGCCTTAGAAAACTCGATTAAAGTATTTCAAGAAACTCAGGCTGATTGTGTGAAGATTGAAGGTGGTGCTGATAAGGCTGAAACTGTTAAGTTTCTAACAGATAACGGTATCGCTGTATGTGGTCATATCGGTCTACTCCCTCAGTCAGTTCGTAGTGAGGGTGGTTACAAAGTGAAAGGTAAAACTGAGGAAGAAGCATCTCAACTTGTAGAAGATGCTAAAGCTATAGAAGAAGCTGGAGCTTTTTGTATAGTTATCGAAGGTGTCAAAGCTGATGTAGCCAAGAGTGTTGCTGAGTCAGTAAGTATTCCCGTTATTGGTATAGGTGCAGGAGTCGATGTAGACGGACAAGTGCTTGTTTTCTCAGATATGTTAGGACTTTTTGAAGAGTTTACTCCTAAGTTTGTAAAGAAGTATATAGATGGAGCATCTTTAGTTCGTCATGCAGTAGCTTCTTATGCGGATGAGGTTCAAAAGGGAGAATTTCCAAAAGAGGAACATACCTATTAATGAGTGATTTTATGGATGATAGACTCGTCGAGATTGAGACTTTTAGTATGGAAGAGGAGAATAGTGAAGTTACTCTTCGTCCTGATGCTTGGAGTGAGTATATCGGGCAAAAGCAGATAAAAAAGAATCTAGGTATTTTTATACAAGCGAGTAAAAAACGCAATGAAGCACTTGACCATGTTCTTTTTTATGGCCCTCCTGGACTCGGTAAAACTACACTAGCTCTTATCATCGCAAATGAGATGAATACAAACATAAAAATAACAGCAGCACCGATGATAGAAAAAAGTGGTGATTTAGCGGCAATTCTAACCAACTTAGAAGAGGGTGATATTCTCTTTATAGATGAGATTCATCGTCTTTCTCCTTCCGTCGAAGAGATACTGTACTCTTCAATGGAAGACTATCGTATTGATATTATTATAGGGAGTGGTCCTGCCGCAGAGACGGTTAAAATAGACCTACCGCGTTTCACCCTTATCGGTGCTACAACTCGTGCAGGAATGCTTTCAAATCCTCTTCGTGATAGATTTGGTATGAGTTTTCGTATGCAGTTTTACTCTGCTGATGAATTAGCAAAAATCATTACACAAGCATCAAGTAAGTTAGAACGAGAAATAGTTAAAGAGGCATCTTTTGAGATAGCAAAACGCAGTCGTGGTACTCCTCGTATAGCCCTGCGATTACTCCGTCGTGTAAGAGATTTTGCAGAAGTAGCAGAAGAAGATCATATAAACCACAAACGGACAGAATATGCTCTTAATGAACTTGGCATAAACTCACATGGTTTTGATGAGATGGATCTGCGGTTACTTAAGCTTTTAGTTGCAGCAAAAGGGCGAGCAATGGGGCTTAGTTCAATCGCTGCATCATTGAGTGAAGATGAGGGAACAGTTGAAGATGTATTAGAGCCTTACTTAATTGCAAATGGTTATTTAGAGAGAACAGCAAAAGGGCGTCGTGCAACACGAGCAACTTATGATGTTCTCAATATGGAGTGGACTAACGATGAGAGGACATTATTTTGAAACCTCAGTTCTTTATAGTGGCACTTTTTGCTATATCTTTATATGCAATGTATTATCTTTATTCTCCATTTTTACTTGTTATCCTTATCGCTGGACTCTTAGCAATTTCTACTTCAAATATTCAGTGTTTTTTAGAACATTATTTAAAAAACAAATTTGCGTCTGCCTTAGTTTCTAGTCTTCTGTTAGCAGTACTCTTTTTTGCTCCTCTGGGGTATTTTTTAACTACTTTAACGATAGAGCTAAATAACCTTTCTACTGAAACATTAAATCAAGTTGTTTCTAGCATTAGAGCTTTTGTAGCCCAACCACCTCCGTATCTGCTATTTGTAAAACCTTATCTGCTTGAGAGCCTAAAGGTCTTGGATATAAATTTACTTACTTCAAATGCACTAGGTATCGCAGGTTATATCGGTTCTTTTAGTGCAGGGTTCTTAAAAAATGCTTTTTTAGTCATAATCTTTTACTTTTTTGCACTTTATAATGGTGGCGTGATGGTAGATTTTTTAAAAAGAATTGTACAGATGTCAGTAGAAGAGAGTAGTGTACTAGCACGGGAACTTTCAGATGTTATGAATGTAGTTTTTTACTCGATTATCACTACAGCGATGTTTGAGGGTATACTCTTTGGTGCAGCTATCTCTTATATGGGGTATAACGGTTTACTCTTTGGCATCATGTATGGTTTTGCTTCTTTAATTCCTGTAGTTGGTGGAATTTTGATGTGGTTACCATTTATGGCATATGAATTCTCAGTGGGTAATAATGCCAATGCCATTTTTATAGCTATCTATTCTATAATAGTTATTTCTATTGTTGCAGATACTTTTATCAAACCAATTATTATTAGAGAGATAAATCAACACCTTTTAAGTGAAGGTGACACTAAAATGAATGAGTTGGTTATTTTCTTCGCTATTATCGCAGGATTGAGTAGTTTTGGTTTTTGGGGAATGATTGTGGGACCTGCAATTACTGCATTTTTCTTTACTATACTTAAACTTTTTGAAGCAAGAAGTAAAGAGTGTTTAGATAAAAATAGAAATACCTAGTCGTAAATTTCTGGATGGTCATTTTTAAAACGTCTATGTAACCAAAACCAAAACTTTGGTTCTCTTTTTATAAGATCTCTAAGCCAGTCAGCTTGAAGTTGGGTTGCCTTTAAAATATCTGCTTCTTCGTCATCTGTGTGCTCAACAGGTATCTCATCAAAAAGCATTAAAGTATAGCTGTCTTCATCATCAGTTCTAATAGTTACAGGAATAACAGCAGCATTAAATTTTCTTGCTAAATAAGCAGGTGTATAAGTTTGACGCAAAGGTTTTCCAAAGAAGTCTATGATGATTCCTTCTTTGGGATTTATATTTGTGTCTATTAAAATTCCACTTGCTTTTTTAGCGCGTATAAGTTTTATAAGTGATTTAGCTACACGAGTCTTTTCTAAGTTTGTATTACCAAATCTAGCACGTCCTTGGAGTAACCACTCCTCATAGACTTCGTTTTTCATCTTTTTATAGACTCCTGCTACAGGCTCTATAAAAGCACCAAGTGAGGCACCACCAAATTCCCATGAGGAGTAGTGTGTAGTTATATAGATAATAGCTCTTCCCTCATCATGTACTTTTTTGACTACTGCTTCATTCTCAACTGTGATGATACTTCTTAGCTCATTAAGAGACATATTACGTAGTTCCATTATATGTAAAAAGTTAAAGATGAGGTTTTTAAAACTATAACGGACTATCTCATCTACCTCTTCCTCACTTTTTGACTCTCCAAATACAAAATGAATATTTGCCCGTGCAATATTTCTGTATTTTTTTGAAAGATGATAAGCAAGAATTGCTATAGAAGAAAAAAAAGTCTTTCTAAAACTCTTAGGTAATAACATTAAGATTTTTTCTAAAATTAGTAATAGTTTATAACCCATATAAAAGTTCCTTAGCTGCAGTGACAATGCTTTGACTACTTATCTCTTTTATAGAGTGGTCATTTTTATTTATTTTTAAAATATTTACATCTGAAGGTGATTTTAAACCTATATTTTTTGGTGTTTCATAAATCATACGAGTCGTACTATCGCAATTTTTTTAATATTTTTATTCATAAATGATATTATATCTAAGAAATATGAATTAATTTCTCACTTACTTTATTCCCTGTTATTTCTATATAATACATAGGGTAAATAACAAGATCACATGGTCTCAAAAAACCACAAGTAACAACTATTTATGTATGCTATAACTCTTTTACTGAGTCTATATGTTGATGACCTGAAAGAATAAGAATAAGATTGTAATATCTAAAGAGTCTGTTTTGTGCTTCCGCAGTATTGTTAAAACATACTTATATATATCGTTTTCTTTAGCTGTTAAGACCTAAAATATTACAACCTCATATCTTTAACAGCTAATCATTAGAATTTATTTAAAGGTTTTTATCTTCTAAAAAATAGATTTAAAGATATTTGCATAGATACAACCTTGTGGTTTAAGGATAGACTCTTGATTTCCTCGAATTACAAGTGTTAGGTAGAGGTGTGTTTCTATGATTTTCTTAAAAACCTCTTCTTGATATCTTTGACATTCATATTCTTTATGATATTGAATAATTTGGGGTATTATATTGGGTTGTAGTTAATTATTAACTCAATTTTGTTACACTTTCCTTATATTTAATATTAGTAATATAAATTTAAAAAAGGGTTTACATATGGAGTTAAGTTTTCAGACTATTTTATTTATTATAGGTGGCATAGTAATTGGGTGGTTCTTAAGTTTTATAAAGTCTAGATTTGAAGTCGCAAAATATAAAAAAGAAATAAAAGAGTATAAAGAACATTTAAATAGACAGATGAAGATAACTAATGATGGTACTAAAGCTCAAGAAGATGAACTCAATAAACTAAAAAAAGAGAATGAAAACTTTCGTATAAGTGTACAAACCTTAGGTCAAAAACCAGGTCGTGCAGAATTAAAACTTTTAAATATTTATGATAATGCCTTACGCAAAATGCAGATGCATGCACCAGGCTTTTCATCAGCATGGGAAATATCACTGCAAGAAGCTGAGGCTGAGTATGTAGCAAATGAAACAGGTCTTAAGTCTATAATAAAAAGAGTCTTTAAGCCAAGTCTATCTCAAAGCATTGAACAAGCACCTAAAGAAATCAGTGATTTAGCATAAGTTTGCTATGATTCGATTAATTTTAATTTTTATTTGAAGGAGTAAGCAATGGTTGTAGCAGATATAGAACTCTTTAGTAGAGGTCGAACTAAGGCTAGAGCTTATTTTTGTTACCTTTTTTCAAAAAATATTCCAAATAGATTACCCTCTTTAAGTGAGGCAATGATTCTTCCTCGTCTTCGTAAGATTAAGGCAGATTTAGAAGATTGTGAAGGTGTGTACCTCTTAAATGCGAAGGGTATTCAAGTAACACCAACATATACGGGTAAAAAAGAAATATCTGAAGATATAGGAAAAATTCGTGCAGATCGTGCTTACTATTATCGTGCTGTCAGAGAAGAACGTTGTACTATTACAGATCCTTACCCATCATTGATCACGGGTAACTTAACAGTAACAGCTTCGGCACCTATCTTTTCTGAAACTGGTGAATTAAAATATGTAGCTTGTTTAGATATGCCTTTTGAGGGAGTACTAAAAATCTCTCATATGAATACACAAGATGCAATGTTCGCCCGTCTTTTTAAAGTGACATATGGTGTTTTTGCATTTTCACTTATGGCTGTCTCTTTATTACTATTTACTCATGCAATTCAAGATTTTTTTACACAAAGAATAGGCTTTCATATATTATCAATAGATGCGATGTTTAAAGCGACGATTTTACTCACCCTTTCTCTGGCCATATTCGACCTTGCCAAAACACTGATTGTAGAAGAAGTGTTAGGACAATATAAGAAACAGAATATTTCTGGTCCTCATAAAACCATGGTAAAATTTTTAGGAAGTATTATTATTGCACTCTCGATCGAAGCTTTAATGCTTGTTTTTAAGTTCGCTATTACAGATCCTGACAAGCTTATGTATGCTATTTATATTATCGTTGGTGTAGCAATACTAATAATGAGTTTGGCTATATATATTAAGTTTACCAATACTAAATATATGGAAGGAAATTAATGATAGGTATTGTTGACTATAAAATGGGTAACTTAGCAAGTGTACAAAATGCCTTTAGTAAACTTGGAGAAGAAACAGTTGTTGAAAATGATCCTCAAAAGCTTAAAGAGTATGACAAGTTAATCCTCCCTGGTGTTGGTGCTTTTGGTGATGCTATGGAACACCTACGTGAGTACAATATGATTGATGCTATTAAAGAATTTGCACAAAGTAAAAAACCGATTCTGGGTATCTGTCTTGGAATGCAACTACTTTTTGATAGTAGTGAAGAGTTTGGTAAACATGAGGGATTGGGGCTTATAAAAGGTGATATAAAAGCATTTAATGAGTCAAAATTCTCAGAGCCTTTAAAAGTACCACATATGGGTTGGAATAGAATGTTTACAAAGAACCACCCACTCTTTGATGGTTTGGATGAAAATCACTATCTCTATTTTGTACATACTTTTCACATTACAGGTGCTAATGAAAAAGATATAATCGGTGAAACAGAATATGGCTATAAGTTCACCTCTGCTGTAGCACATGAGAATATAATGGGAATACAACCACACCCAGAAAAAAGCCATGAAAATGGACTAAAAATTTTAAAAAATTTTATAAAAATATAGGAAAATTAATAATCATGACTTTATACCCAGCGATAGATTTAAAAGATGGTCAGGCAGTTAGACTTACAAAAGGTCTTATGGATAGTGCAAAAGTATACTCTAATGAGCCACATGAACTTGTAAAAAAGTTCGAAAAGATGGGAGCTGAATGGGTACACTTAGTTGACTTAAACGGTGCCTTTGCAGGTGAGCCTAAAAACTTGGATGCTATTATTAAGATTCGTGAAAATTGTAATGTCAAGTTAGAACTTGGTGGTGGTATTCGTGATGAGGCTACAATACAAAAAATGCTAAAAATTGGAATAGATAGAATTATTTTAGGTTCTATTGCTGTTAAAAATCCTCAGTTTGTGAGAGATATGGCTGCAAAGTATCCAATAGCAGTTGGAATAGATGCAATTAATGGTTATGTAGCAGTTGAAGGTTGGGGCGAAGTTAGTGAGATGAAAGCAACTGATTTAGCTAAAGAGTTTGCAAATGCAGGGGTTGAAGCTATCATTTGTACTGATGTTGGCAAGGATGGTACACTCAGTGGTGTTAATGTAGATTTTACTTTAGATATTGCTAGGGCTTCTGGACTTGCAACTATAGCGAGTGGTGGAGTCAAAGATGAGAATGATATTGAGGCACTT
Source organism: Sulfurimonas sp. (assembly GCA_003978465.1). Taxonomy (GTDB): domain Bacteria; phylum Campylobacterota; class Campylobacteria; order Campylobacterales; family Sulfurimonadaceae; genus Sulfurimonas. The sequence goes on from QNZS01000072.1 coordinate 14,436, forward strand.
ATAGCGACAAAAGAGGTAGAAGGTGTTATCATTGGGAAGGCATACTACGAAGGTACACTTGACCTTCCTAAAATGTTTAAATTACTTAATTAATTGTAAACAAACCAAAATTTTGATATTATTATAGTATTAAATTTATAAATTATTTTATAAAGGATTTCATTTGAAATTACTTGTTGTTGATGACAGTTCTACAATGTGTCGTATTATTAAAAATACTCAAGCTAATTTAGGTTATAAAGATGTCCTAGAAGGAGCTGATGGTGTGGAAGGTTGGACGAAGATGGATGCAAATTTAGATAAAGAAAAACTAGGTGCTGTTATGGGTGTTGCTAAGTAATGACGAAGTACTACTATGAGTTAGTAGTTAAACTTTCCTCTCACCACTTACTTTTTTCCGATTTTTTATCAGATACCCTTCCTGTTGGTTTTGAAGAAACTGACACAGGGTTTATTATAAGAAGTGAAGATGACTTAGATACGATTATCTGGGGACTGGAGCAGTTTACTGAAGCATTACAAAAAGCACTTGGAAAGACTATTGAACTTGAGTGCAAACAAAAAAAACTCAAAAATAGCGACTGGGTGAAATCATATCAAGATAGTATCAAACCCTTGGCAATTGATAAGTTTTATATCTACCCTACATGGGATAAACCAAATCCTAACTTGCTAAACATTGTTATTGACCCTGCTTTAGCATTTGGAACGGGACACCATCCTACAACTGCTTCTGCTTTAAGAGCAATCTCAAAATATGTAAACGCAGGTGACAGAGTTTTAGATGTTGGTTGTGGAAGTGGTATCTTAGGTATGGCAGCCATGAAGCTAGGTGCAAGAGTTGATGCTTGTGATACTGACCCAATCTCAGTTGAAAACTCAGAAGTGAACGCTAAACTTAATAGTTTGGTTTTTAATAAGATATGGGAAGGTTCTTCTTCGTTAGTAGATAAGAAGTATAATTTTGTAGTAGCAAATATTGTTGCAGATGTTTTAACCTTTATAGCAAATGATTTAAAAAGAGCATTAGAATATAATGCTATTTTAGTTCTATCTGGTATCCTAGATAAGTATGAAACCAAAGTGTTAAACTTCTATAAAGATTGTGAAGTGATAGAAAAAATAGCCCAAGATGAATGGGTTACTTTAATTTTAAAAAGAAAATAAAAAGAGATAAAAATGGCTAATAACGATAATAATAAAGATAATAACAATTTTTTTAATAAAAACCCCCTCATTACATTTGCAATTCTTTCAGTTGTAATAATAGGTGTATTTAAAATACTAGTAGGTACAAATGGCGGAGCCTTAGGTAATGCAAGTAAACGTACAGAACAAGTGAGTTACTCAAAACTAAAGTCACTAGTAAACTCTAAAAGTGTAAGTAAGGTTGAGATAGGGCAGAGTTACATTAAAGCAACAGGATCAAATGGTGCAATTATTTATACAACTCGTATAGTAAAGGGTGACACGAAATTAGTTGAGGCTCTTGATACTCAAGGTATTGAGTACCAAGGTTTTTCTGAAACAAATTGGTTTACTGAAATGTTTGGGTGGTTGTTTCCATTTTTGCTTATCATTGGTATCTGGATGTTTTTTGCTGGTCGTATGCAAAAGAGTATGGGCGGTGGTTTACTTGGTATGGGTAACTCTAAAAAAATGGTTAACTCTGAAAAACCGGATACAAAATTTGATGATGTTGCAGGTGTAGAAGAAGCAAAAGAAGAAGTTCAAGAGATTGTAGACTTCCTTAAATACCCTGCTCGTTATGTTGAAATAGGTGCAAAAATTCCTAAGGGTGTACTTCTTGTAGGTAGTCCAGGTACTGGTAAAACACTTCTAGCAAAAGCAGTGGCTGGTGAAGCGGATGTGCCTTTTTTTTCTGTTACAGGTTCTAGTTTTATAGAGATGTTTGTTGGTGTTGGTGCAGCTCGTGTTCGTGATCTTTTTGAGCAAGCAAAAAAAGATGCTCCGAGTATTATATTTATCGATGAAATAGATGCTATTGGTAAAAGTCGTGCTAATGGTGCAAATATGGGGGGAAATGATGAGAGAGAACAAACACTTAACCAACTCTTAGCAGAGATGGATGGTTTTGGTACAAATACTCCAGTTATCATTTTAGCAGCTACAAATAGACCAGAGATTCTAGATCAAGCACTACTACGTCCGGGACGTTTTGATAGACAAGTTCTTGTTGATAAACCTGATTTTGAAGGTCGTGTGAAAATCCTTAAAGTACATATGAAAAATGTAAAAATGGATGGAGATGTTGATGTTGAAGAAGTGGCTCGTTTAACTGCTGGTTTAACTGGTGCTGATTTAGCTAATATTGTCAACGAAGGTGCATTATTAGCTGGACGTAAAAGTCAAAAAACTGTAAAACAAAAAGATCTTTTTGAATCAGTTGAACGTGCTTTAGCCGGTCTTGCTAAAAAGTCTCGTCGTATTAATCCAAAAGAGAAAAAAATAGTTGCTTATCATGAAAGTGGTCATGCACTTTTAGCAGAGACAACTGTTGGTGCTAAAAAAGTATCTAAAGTTTCTATAGTGCCTCGTGGGCTCGCAGCTTTAGGTTATACTTTAAATAAACCAGAAGAAAATAGATTTATGATGCAACGTCATGAGATGTGGGCAGAAGTAGATGTTCTCCTTGGTGGTCGTGCTGCTGAAGAAGTGTTCATAGGTGAAATTTCTACAGGAGCTGGAAACGACCTTGAACGTGCAACTGATATTATTAAATCAATGGTACAGACATATGGGATGAGTGATATTGCAGGACTTATGGTGTTAGAAAAATCTCGTCAGTCATTTTTAGGTGGTGGACAACAGGCAACACGTGAGTACAGCGATAAGATGGCTGAGAATATGGACGAGTTTATTAAGTCATCACTTCAAGAACATTATGAAGTTGTTGTAGCAAGACTTGAAGAGTACAGAGATGCCATAGAAGATATGGTAGCACTTCTATATAAGAAAGAAAATATAACAGGTGATGAAGTTCGTGAAATTCTCATCAGTTTTGAAAAAAAGAATAATATGGAGTCTAAAGTAGATAATACTTTAGACGAAATAACAGAAGAGTTAAAAGTTGATGCTTCTATGATAGACAAGTCTCAAGTAGAGAGTGATGAAGACTAATTTACTTCCCTTAGCTAAAGAGGGTATACACTATTTTCTTAGTAGTCTAGCTCTTCTTATAATCTTTTTGATTTTTGATTTTGATTTTTTAGCTTTTCTGACATCTATTAGTACACTTTTCATAACTTATTCTTTTAGAAATCCAGAGCGGAAACTTAGTGTCTTTGAAGCTAAAAGTTTTCTTTCTCCTGTAGATGGTATTGTAGAAAGTATACAAGATTTAGATGATGATGAGTATGCATATAAAATTGAGATACAAAGTACTTGTACTGATGTAGCAATTTTACGAGTTCCTGCTAATGCAACTGTAAGTAAATTACTAAAATACAATGGTACCCGTATCTCAAAAGACGCTAAACTTTTTACAACACTAAATGAAAATGTAAAAATATCTTTTCTAACACAAGAAGAAAATAAATTTAAAATCATGCATACACTTGAGAGAAGTTTTGCACCTCTTTTTATAGAGTTAGAGGAAAAACAGAAGCTATTTCAAACTGTAAGATACGGCTTGATGTTAAATGGTAGAACATGTATTTATTTACCACATAACTTTAGAATTAGTGTCACTATAGGCTCGAAGTTAAAAGCTTCGGAGTCACTTATGGGTTATTTTTCTTAAATAGTAACTCACTTGTATTTACTTCAAAATCAAAGAAGTTAGATATAAATTCATCTTTGTGAATTCTAGATAATTGAATCACTGCACCATTATTATTTCTAGCTTCTAAGTATAGTAAAGCAAGTGCATAACGACTCTCATAAAAGCTACCATTTTTCAGTTTTGATAACTCAAGTAATGCTATTGCATTTTCATGATGAGAAGCTGCTGTTGATGCAAGAGCGCCTAAAAATAGTGTATAAGCATCTTGTACTTTGAGCTCATCTATAAGGTGATTATAAAGGGTGTATGACTCTTCAAACTGTTTATCAAAGAATGATGCTAGAGCTAAAGCACTTTCTATCTCATATGCCTCATTACTTGTAGTCTCAAGGGCATATTTAAGTTGTTGGCGTAAGAAATAAAGTCTTCCTATAATTAGGTTCTCTTGTATATATAAGTAACGGGTAATGTAAGGTCCATAATATAAATCATTGAAGCTAAAAGCAATACCTTTTAAATAGTTTAAAACACTAAAAGCATACTCTTTAGTCTTGAGTTTTGAGTAATGTGCATCAATATATAATAAGTGTGGCAGTATCTCATCTGGAAGTAATATAGTAAGGGTATTACTGGCTTTTTTTGCTACTTCCAATTTGTCAAGTTTTAAAGCAATTATAGTGTCTAGTAAAAGATATAAGGGTCTTTGTTTATAGTCTTTACCTAACCAGTCAGCAGCAGATAAATAGTTGTTTTCACTGATAAACAGAAGCGTTTTATATAAGTTTTGTTCCTCATTCGTCTTTTCATTATTAACAGCACTTGTAATCATCGAACGAATTTTTTTGGAATCTTTGTTGATAAGTTGGCTAGTCATAATTGCATAAATTCCAGAGAGGTAATTTTTTGCATCCAAATAGTATGAACGCAAGAAATGCTCATTGGCTTTTTTTAAGTCTCCCATCTGAGCATAGGTTAAGGCTAAATTATATTGTAAAGTAGAGTGCCTGGGTTGCCTCTTTACTAAAGTGAGTAAATCATGATTTGCATCTCGTATTTTTAAATGCAGTGCTTTTTGTATGGCATTTATAATTTCTATGTTTATACTTGATAAGGCAGCACCTGTTGTGAGATACTCTTGTGCAGAATGGATATTATCTATGTATATATTTGCATTTCCCTTACGTATATAACTAATAGTTTGGTTTGCATTAAATATTTTATAGGGGGAAAAAGCAAAAATCTTTTGATAAATAGTATTATTAGTATTTAAAACTGTCTTTCTATAGTGTATCTGTGCTGTTTCTACATCAAATAGTGAAGACTTGAGTTTTACTCGAATTGGATAGTGTGTATATATTTCATCCGGATACATATCTGTAATATTTTTTATCTGATTTGCAGCTTTTTGTAAGTGACCTAGTTTAATATTTATTAGTCCAAGGGCAAGTTGTGACTTAACGGGTTGAATATTGTTAACTATGGCTTCTTCAAAATGATTGATGGCACGGATAAAATCTCCAACTCTCGTATACAAGAGTCCAAGACTAAAGTCATCTAAATCATCAAAGTTTTCTTCCATAACCTCTATTGCCATATAGTCATTTTGGTAAAGTGCATTTATCTTAGCACTTAGATTTTTTTGAATATTTGGATATTCAGTAGATGTAGAATTTTTTAGTGAGTTAAGTGCATTTAGATAATCTTTTTTGTAGTAGCTTATAAGTGTGAAATAGTATGAGTACAGAGGGGAGTTAACCTCATAAGGTAGGTATGCATATGCTAGAGCTATATAGTAGTTAAAACTTTTTTCATCATTGAGATGTAGGGCACATACTGCTGCATTTATAGCACTAACACATCTTTTTTCATCATTTTTTATAGCTTTAGAAAAAGTATTAAAGGCTTGTTGGTACTGTTTGTTTTTTAGTTGTGCTACACCAAGGTTATATTGTGAGATTGTCTCACTGTAATGTGCGATGTTTGCATACAAGGAGAGAGCCTTCTCTTTTGATCCATTACTATAGAGATAGTTTGCTTTAACTATCATATTTTCTAGTTTACTTGGTTGTATAAGAGCGGTATTGGGGTTTGCTAGTTTTTCTTCTAAAAATCTTACATCAAAGGACATACTTTCTTCTTCTTCTTGGGAACTTAAACTAAAAAAAGTAACAATAATTATAACTATAAGAACTATGGCTAAAAGAGCGAAAATAAGTGGTTTTTTTTGCTTAAAACTTGATTGTTCTTCCTCTCTATTATCATCGCTTGAATGTGAATCTTCAATAGCTCCACTATCATCAATAATAATTATCTCTTCTTCATGCTCTGCCATTGAAAACCTTATCTATTTTACTGCTTAAATTATAGCAAAAATAGCACCTTATATAAGTTTTTCCTCTTAATCTTTTGTCAAATTACTTAACTTTTTACTCTTTGTTCACTTCATAGTAAGTTATAATAGTATATTTGTGCTAAAAGTAAAAAAATATTTATATACTAGAATTACTTTTATAATGACTACATTTATTTCGTTAATACTAACTATACTTCTATCAGTGAATAGGCAAAAGGAAATATTTTATGTATACAGTACAAATGCAAGATGAGTGTTCATGTTTTAAAAAAAGTGAGTATTCAAATAATAATACATTTAAAACACAGCAAGAAGCATATCAATATGCAAATATCGTAGCAGAGTTTATGAATGAAGAGTTCTGTTCTCAACATATTTTTTATACTGAAAGAGCTGATAATGATACTTTTATAATTAGAGTAGATATTAATGTTACTAATGTTTCAGGTTGTAGTACTGGTGTGACTTGTGATGTTGGTTGTGGTTCTACAGACGACTGGACTTTAGAGTCGACTGATGATGAGAGCTGTGGTACTAGCTGTGGCTGTGCTTAAAACATAATCCTATTAATGCACAAAATAGGATTTAGTGGAGGATGTCACTGGTGCAGTGAAGCGATATTTGATTTGTTGAGAGGTGTATAAGCAAGGTAGAACAAGGTTGGATAGACTCTAATAAAGTGGAGACTAGTACAGCTTGTGAAGCTGTACTGGTTCACTTTGATGAGAAAAAATATCTTTAAGTACATTAATAGAAGTGCATCTTTTTACACATAGTTCTACCTCAGCCCATAGTTTTAGAAAAAAATACCGTTCGTAATATATAACTTTACTACTAAGCAAGAAATTTTAAGTCAAAAACAAAAGTTTTTTGAGAAACAAATTATCACAAAAGTGTATACATTTAAAAGTTTTATACTTAATGAAGAAAAGTACTTTAACTATTATCAAAAGAATAAAAACAAGCCTTTTTCTAAAAGATACATAGAGCCAAAACTCAAATTACTTTTACAAGAAGATAGTGAGTATACTAAGCTATACTCATTCTATTATTTGATTTCCTATTTAAAGACTAAAAACTTAAGTCAAGCATTGATCCCTAGATATTACTGCTTACAAGTACTCATCTAAAACAGAATATTTCTATACACCCATGTTCAAGTAAGGTTTTAAAACTTCAGGAATAGCTATATCTCCATTTTCATTTTGATTATTTTCCATAATCGCTACAAGGGTACGGCCAACTGCTAGAGAAGAACCATTTAATGTGTTTACAAATGTATTTTTCTTTGTTTCTTTGTCTTTGTATCTTATTTTGGCACGACGAGCTTGAAAGTCTCTTGTGTTTGAGATAGAACTAATTTCACGATACTGATTTTGTCCTGGTAACCATACTTCAATATCTACTGTTTTAGCTGCTGAAAAACCTAAGTCACCTGTACATAGTTGTACTAGACGGTGGGGAAGCTCTAATTCTGTTAGAATATCTGATGCGCATTCAATCATTTCATTAAAGATAGTGTCGCTTGTTTCAGATTTTGTTATACAAACAAGTTCTACTTTATGAAACTGATGCTGTCGAATCATACCACGAGTATCACGGCCAGCTGCTCCTGCTTCTTTTCTGTAACAAGATGTATATGCAGTCATCTTTATTGGGAGCTCATCGTAAGGAACTATCTCACCTTGAAAAAGATTTGTTAATGGAACTTCTGCTGTAGGAATCATAAACATATCTTGTCCCTCTATCTTGTACAAATCATTCTCAAATTTTGGAAGTTGACCTGTACCTTCTAGGGCTGTTCTATTAACCATATGTGGAACACTTACTTCATGGTAACCTCTCTTGCCATTGAAGTCAAGCATAAAGGCAATAAGTGCACGTTCAAGTTTTGCTCCCATATCGTAAGAAACACTAAAACGACTTCCTGAGAGTTTTGCTCCGCGTTCAAAATCTATCCAACCATTTTGTTCTGCTAGCTCCCAGTGTTCTTTTGCTTTAAAAGTAAATTCTTTAGGCAGAAGAATTCTTTTGAGTTCTATATTACCATCTTCATCTTTACCATCAGGGACTAAGTCATCAGGCATATTTGGAACTGACATCGCAAGTGACTCTAATATAACTTGTGCTTGGCGTTGTATTTCAAGGGCAGCATCAACTTTGATATTGTTTAGTTCGATTCTTGCTTTAAGTTCATTGATACTTTTACCTTCGCGTTTATACACGCCAAACTCTTTACTCATAGCATTACGAACTGCTTGTAACTCTTCAAATACAGCTTTTGCAGTTTTAAGTGTTTCATTTTTTGCTTTTAGCTCATTTAAGATATCTTCACTTACACCTTTTCTCATAAGTTTTACACTTAAGCCTTCAAAGTCTTTTTGTAGTAGTTTTAAATCAATCATAATATTCCTTAAATTATATTAGTATGTCGCGAGCAACTTCGAACTGGTTTGCTGTCATTAAGTGTATTTTAGGGTGAAGCGCTTTTAGGTCATCAAAAAGAGTTTTACTCAGATCAAAACCTACTTTATATTCTTCCTCTGGGCCTTTCTCATGAGCGAGACGAAGCTTTTCTAACCAGATGTCAGGAACATTTATGCCTGGAACATGTGCGGAGAGAAACTGGGCAGTTCTGAGTTTAGTTATAGGAAAAACTCCAAATATTAGTTCGGCTTTTTTCTTATCAGGACAACACTCTGCATTTGCATTATCTCGAAGTTCTAATAGTAGTTTTGCATTTTCTAGGTCATATACAGGTTGTGTAATGATTCCTATTGCTCCATGTTTTATTTTTTTTTGTATTTTCTTTTGTAATGTTTTAGGATTTTTAGCATAAGCATTCACGACTGCAAATGCAGAAATATGCTTTGGTTTGTGTTTGAGGGGTTTACCCGCATAGTCCATACCTGCATTAAATGCAGAGATGATATCTAGTAAAAGCGTACTATCGCCTTCAAAAACACCTTTTGTACGAGGTTGATCACTCATAGTGGCGGGATCACCAGTAAGTGCTAAAATAGCACAGATATCTACTTCGTTAGAACCAAGTAGGTCAGACTGAAGTGCTATTTTATTTCTGTCGCGCATAGACATGGTTGCAATAACAGGTTTATTAAATCTATCTTGTAACATTTTAGCTGCAAAAAGTGCATTGTATTTTAGTTTTGCAAGGGGATTATCTGTTGTTGAAAATCCATCTACATATTTATCAAGTTCTAACTTTGCTATTTTTTCTACGATAGGAGCAAAAATAGGGGAGTGCCCAGGAGTTGTCTCTAAAGTAATATATGTGCTAGAATTTAGTTTTTCTATTAAAGTATCAAACAAATAAAAGTCCTCTTTAGTTATAATGTCGCAATTATAACAAAAGAGAGAAGATTTAATGCTAAAACTAGCTGTATTTGATTTTGATTCTACACTTATGGACGGAGAGACTATTGATTTCTTCGCGAACGAGCTTGGAATTGGTGAAAAAGTAGCACGAATAACTGAAGAAGCAATGAGTGGAAGACTCGATTTTTTTGAGTCACTACAACAAAGAGTAGGTTTACTAAAAGGTCTTGATTACTCCGTAGTAGAGAAAATAAGCAAAAACCTTCCTTTCATGCCAGGTGCGAAAGAGACAATAGCTGAACTTAAACGCAGAGGTCTCACCGTGGTTTGCTTTTCTGGTGGTTTTAGAAGTGCTACTGGATATGCAAAAGATATTTTAGGGTATGATGCAGACTTCTCAAATGTACTGCATGAAAAAGATGGTAAACTAACTGGTTTAGTTGGTGGAGACATGATGTTTTCACACTCCAAAGGTGATATGTTAGAGCGTTTACAAAATATCTTAGGTGTGAGCCAAGAAGAAACATTAGTATGTGGTGATGGAGCGAATGACTTAAGTATGTTTAAACATGCAGCAACACGTATTGCATTTTGTGCAAGACCTATTTTAGAAGCAGAAGCAAGCATCATCATAAGAGAAAAAGATCTTACTTTAATATTGAAGGAAATATAATATGTTAGAAAATACAGTGTGGAGACAATACCATAAAGAAAATACTTTTAGAGAAAGACTAGCTGAGTGCTGTGTTTTAGATGCTATGGATTTAATAGTAGAAGACAAAGAACTTTATGGCATTTTAAAAGCAAAACTTACAAAAAAAGAGTTAAAACTATTTGCTATGGATAGTACTAATATCAAAGATGAGAAACTACAAGAAGAGTTTTCGTATGATACTAAAGCTTTAGAACAGGCTAAATTTAAACTTTACAAAAAACTAAAACAAGATAAAACACGACTTGAATTTAAAGAGTCTTCAAGAGATAGACAGGCATAAAAAAGAACTAGAAAGTTAAATTTCTACTCTAAGATTAATCTGTTTTTTATAAAATAGGGTGTAGTATACCAATACTTATATTTAAAATAAAAAGGGAAAAAAATGAAAAAAAAACTTTCGTTATTAGTAGCTGCAATACTAGCTACATCAGTCTTTACTACAAGTGTAATGGCGGATGCAAAAAAAGGTCAAAAGTATTATCTTAAGAAACTAAAAATTTGTAAAAAAGATGGTCTTAAAAATGGTGCAGTATTTGCTACGAAGCACTCACGTAAAGAATGGGCTGGGATTAAAGATGCCGGTACACTTCAAGATGAGTGGAAATCAATTTGTGCTCATGGTGTGAAAAAAATTAATAAAATGAAAGAAAAAGATATTAATAATCTTTATGACTTTGTATGGAAATATGCATCAGATGGTGAAGTCCCTTCTTGCGGTTAATCCATAACTTTTAAACTTTAACTCTTTTGAGAGTTTGAGTTACTTCTTTTTTAAAACCTCTCTAAATTATTTTAAAATTATTTTAAAACTTACTCTTCTAGATTTCTCTTTAGACTCGATATTATTATATTCTATATGTTGTGATGAACTACAACCAATTCCTCGTAGTGCTTGTGTTAACCAAACTTGTATAGCTTTTTTTTGTTCTCTAAATAGATATGACATCGTTTCATACGAACGATTTAGGGAGAGCTTCTCGTTATTGAGGTAAGTATCTGTAAAATTTGATTCCCCCCATTCACTAGAAGTGTGACCATTGATTTCTAAGCTTTGGATATCTTCTTTGTTAGCATATACAAAGGGAAAAAGTTTTGCTGATACTCTAGACAAAAATGATTTTTGTGTAGAAGTGAGTTTATAGGCTCCAACTTCAAAGTAGAGTGCCGAGTCGATTATGTTTATACTTAAATCTTTTTTTATTTCTATCTTTTTTGATTTAAGTTCTACTTTAAAAATATCACGAAGTTTTTCATAAAAATTATTCGTACTGCTTGAGACTTGAGCCATAGTAGCATCACGGTTAAGTTTTGTTATCCACATATTTGTTTCTTGTGAATCATTGTTTGTATGTACACCTGCAATTGCTGCTTGGGAGTTATGCATAATTGTAACAGCATTAAAAACATCGTAGTTCTCTTGACCGTAATGTTCTTGTGTCAAAAGTATAAAATTTGAATCTAGAATCATTGCTAAACCATCTGTATTGTAGGTATCCTTGACATAACCAACTGCAATAAACTTACCATCTGAGTACTCCTTTATATCATTAATCTCGCTAGGGTATCTAGTAAATATTTCTCTATCAAGGAGTATATTTTGATACAAATCAAATTTTATGAGACGGATATTCTCCTTTTTCATATGGTCGTATTGTGTAAGTGCAAGGACAAAGTTATTGTCCTTTAGTCGAATAATTTTTTTAGGTATTACAGTATTGTCATCATTAGCTTGCTTTTGATAATGCTTAAGCCAGATACGATTTCCATTTTCTGTCAAACGCATGATACTAATATCTCTATTTTTCTCATAAGAGGTAGTTCCTATAACTATAATGGAACCATCTGTTGCTTCAACCGCATCAATACCTTCGTCATCATAGATAGTACCATATTTTTTGCTCCAGAGCTTTTGTCCATCTTTATTAAAGCGAGTGATAAAAATATCATT
>QNZS01000037.1 GCA_003978465.1 Sulfurimonas sp.
ATGATGGAGAAAAAAACTGGTAACCGTGAAGATGCAAATTTCATCACTCATATCACTGGCACCATCAATGGAGAAACTGTTCTTGATTTATCAACTTCACAGTTTTTATCTAAAAACCCTATTTTCAAGTTTCAACTTAAAGGTGAGACTTTCAAAAAAGGTGATAAATTACTTATAAGCTGGATTGACCGTAAAGGTAAAACTGGTAAAGGCAAAGGTAAAATCAAATAATAAGTATTTTGACTTATTAAGATTTACTCCTACATTATAAATGATGATAAACTTTTTTTGTAAATCCTTATCATCTTTGTACTTCTTCAAACAATTTCAAACACTCAAGATATTTTAATTATGCCCGGTACAGTAAAAGAACTCTATATTACACGAGACGATGTAAATAAAACTCGTGAGAATGTAAAGAAAATTATAGTAGATAGTTCTGGTGTACAAAAAGATAAATTTTATAATAAAAATTCTATGCGTTCTATTTTAATAACTTCAGTTGAGAGCTATAAGTTAGTACAAGAAAACAATATAAATATTCAAGCTGGTTCTTTAGGTGAAAATATTTTAATAGATATAAACCTGTATGCTCTTGTACAAGGTGATAGAATTAAAATCGGCAATACTCTACTTGAGATAACCCAAAATTGTACTCTTTGCCAAGGTCTATCCTCAATTGACTCAAAATTACCAAAACTTCTAAAAAACGAGAGAGGTATCTTCGCTAAATATATCGAGGGTAGTTCTCAAATAATGCTAGGTTCGGGCATTCAAATTTTAAGTTTTTAATCTCATATATATGAATATAATGATAAAGTACTTCACAAATATTTCATACAAGGAAAATTAATGAGAAGAGTATGTGCACTCCTGCTAGTGACCCTATTGGCCATATCAATTATTGGTTGTACTAAGACTAATATAGTTCCTCTAAAACCTAATAAAACACAAGATGTACAAGTATTCTCAAGTCCAAATGCTGATGGTTCAATTACAGTAAAGTCTATCGAAAAAGCTTTTGATTCTGTAGGTCTTGAAATATCTGGTAACAATGATATGAATAAGCCTTTTGCTAAGAGATTTGGTAAGTTACATTACAGAGTTTATAACTTAGCTATGTTCTTGAACACTAATCTAACATTTAAACTTATCAAAAAATATCCTAGTTTTGGTGCATTAACACCACTAACTATGTCTATTTGGGAAGGTAAAGAGGGTTGTATCAATATCTCAACTTTAACAATTCATGCAATGGCTAGATCAACAGGAATCCCTATTAATGATCCAGATCTAATTACTTATGCGGAATTAATCCGTAAAGGGCTTGAAAAAGCTATTCCCGGTGGTAATTTTAAAGATTTAAATTATACAGTGCAGTTTCCAAATAAGACACTTGCAACTAATTTTGAAATGGACCTAGACTTAGATGGTCAGTCTCCTGAAGATTTCATTGAAGAGTTTGAAGCAGAGTTTGAGGGTGAAATGGAGCCTTTAGGCTTTTTACTTCCAAACTATACAAATGTTCAAGAAGAATTTTTTGATGACAGAGGTTATATAGGTGTTTATGATTTTTACCATACTTACTCTATCTGTAAATTTGATGTAATCTACCCTGTATCAGAGAAGCACCCTGAAGCTGGTGCTTGGGCTCCATGTTCTTTTTATCTTTACAAAAAGAAAGGCGAAAATAAAATGTACATGGGCTTCTTATCAGTTGATAACTGGATTACTACTCTTGGTATGATAGAAGATGAAGAAGGCACAAAACAACTTCGTAAGGCACAAAAAATTATTGAAAACATTATAAACGAGATGACTGAATAAACCTGTAAGAATACAGATTTATCTCTATTTAAATACAAATGGATAATATACATGAAACTACTTCCAACGATTATTATGCCATTCGCACTAAGTCTAGTATTCACTTCTAGCTTATTAGCGAACACAACATTTACTCCTAGTCCAAACACAAAACTTGCAGTTGAATACACAATTGATGGTAATATTGATGAAGACTTTTTCAAATTTTCTAAAAATGCAACAGAAGAAATTAATTTTTTTCTTACTAATCCACATCATAATGTAAATTTGGTATATGAGCAACAAGTAGGGAAAACTTCTCTAAACCAACTTTCATTTTCATCTCTAGTAAATGATAAAGTCGTAAGACCACTCATGAATATTGATCCTCGTATCGGTGGCTATACACCCTTTAATCTTGTTATTTATAGAAAAAAATCTACTAATAAAACAGTGATTACACATATTATGCCTCAAGCGGCTTTAGATGTTTTACAAATTTCTAATAAGAGTGTAAGAGAAACATTTATAAAAATGTTTGAACCATTAGATGCTGCTATTGAAAAAAGATATCCAGAAGCTACAAAATCATATACTAAAATTCAAGGTTTTTCAAAAAAAACTATGATGAATTTTGAAATTCCTTTTGATGAACCTGAAGATATAGATGACTTTTTTGATGATTTTCAAGAAAGATTTGAAGCTGCATTTGAAACAAAGGGTTATATTATAGCTGGCTTCTACGACATGAAAGATAGCCTTAACAGCGAAGATACCAACGATGAAGGTGCAATGCCAGGATATAGTACTTATGTAGTGTGGTCACTCTGTCATGTGTCATTCTCATACACTATTTTTGATGGGAAGAACCCTATGCCACAAGCTGCAATTTTTGCACCATGTTCAATGTATGCATATATAAAAGAGGGGGAAAATAAAATCGTAATAGGAATGCCAATATTAGGGTCATGGACTACAATACTTGCTATAACAGATAAAGAAAAGCTTGCTAAAATTGCTCAATTAGATACTGAGATTCCAGCTATTATTCACTCTCTTGGTGGAATTGACACAGACAATCAAAATCCACTATTAAGGAAATAAGACATCCCTTAGTAAGTGTTAATTATAGTATTTACTAAGACCTTCCATATTTGAACCCATATTTAGAAGTAGCATATCAGCGATAACTAAAGCAGCCATCGATTCACATACAACAGTCCCTCTAATGGCAACACAGGGGTCATGACGTCCCTTTAAAGAAAAGTTAACCTCTTCATTTGTAGTTGTAACAGTATGCTGCTCTTTAAAAATAGAAGGAGTAGGTTTAAAATAAACATTTAAAACTATCTCATCTCCATTACTTATTCCACCTAAAATACCACCTGAATGATTAGATTCAAATCCATCTGAACGTATAGGGTCATTATTAGCAGAACCCATACTTCTTGAACTTAAGACTCCATCGCCAATTTCAACAGCTTTTACTGCATTTAGACCCATCATAGCATCAGCTAAAACAGCATCTAGTTTATAGTATAGGGGTTGACCAAGGCCAACAGGAACACCTTCTATTAGTACACGAGAAACGCCACCAACAGAATCATGATCTTTTTTTGCTCTAAGTATTGCCTCTTTTTGAGCCTCTTCAACATTTTTATCTAGTGCATAAATGATACTACTCTTAGCAGCTGCATAATCGTAGACTTCGCTTTTGATACCTGCCACTTCACAGATACCACTCTTCACACTGATACCTAGTTCTTGTAGCATGAGTTTAGCAATAGAACCAGCTGCCACACGAGCTGCTGTCTCACGAGCAGAACTTCGCCCTCCCCCACGATAATCTCTTATGCCATACTTGTGAAAATATGTAAAGTCTGCATGTCCTGGACGGAATACATCTTTAATGCTTGTATAGTCTTTAGACTTCTGGTTTGTATTAAAAATAATCATTGCAATGGGTGTACCTGTACTCTTTCCTTCAAAAACACCAGACAGAATCTCTACTATATCTGCCTCTTTTCTAGCTGTTTCAAATTCACTTTTACCAGGTTTTCTTCGGTCAAGTTCACTTTGAATATATGCTTCATCTATGGTCAGGCCAGCAGGTACACCATCAAGTAAGCAGCCTATAGCTTTACCATGAGACTCTCCAAATGTACTAAAACACAGCTTCATTCCAAAACTATTCACGACCCTTCCTCTTTTAAAAGTTTAACAGCTATTTCTGCTGCCTCTTGTTGTGCTATTTTTTTACTTTTTCCAGTTGCTCTTGCATATTCCTTTCCTTCTATAAACACACCCATTTCAAACTCTTTAAGGTGATCGGGTCCACGACTTGCTAAAACTATATACTCAGGTGTAATACCAAAACGAGCCTGTGTCAACTCCTGAAGTGTTGTCTTAAAATCACGAAAAAGTGAATCAAGTGAAATCTCTTCATGGTTACTCTCTATGAGTTTAATCGCAATTTTACTCACAATCCCTAACCCAGCTTCAAGATAAATAGCACCCATTACAGCTTCAAAAGCATTTGAAAGCAGTGAAGATTTTTCACGACCACCATTATTATCTTCTGCATTTGAGAGAAGAATATAGTCACCAAGATGAAGTGATCGAGCTAATTTATCAAAACCTGTTTCATTTACAAGTGAAGCTCGAATTTTTGAGAGTTTACCTTCATCTGAGTTTCTAAACTTACTAAAGAGATACTCACCTACAATTAGGTCAAGTACAGCGTCCCCAAGAAACTCTAATCGTTCATTATCGTAAGCTTGTTTATAACTCTTATGTGTCAAAGCTTCTATAATAAGTGCTTTGTCTTTAAATACATACTCAAGTTGTGTTTCTAATGTTTTTATATTTTTAGGCATGTCTTTCTCTTTTTTAAACTCTGAAATTTACTGGAATGAATTATTTTCATCCCCTACATCTTGATAAAAATCTTTACTCAGTTGACACTCAACATGTACACTATCTATAGTATTACAGAAAGGGCAACGATGAAATACGAAAGGCTGAACGATTTTACAATCATCACACATATACTCAAAACTCAAAGTAGCTTTCGCTTTTCCTCTAAGTTTTATAAGTACATCTAGTTCAAAAATTGAACTAGATTTGGCAAGGTCTACATCTCCACGAGCAGTATAAAGTTCCCGCAAATAGCCATTTTGTGAAATTATATCTAAATTCAAATCCTTTGGCTCTATCTTCCATAAAATATCACTCAGTAATGCACTTTTTGAATGATCAAAATTTTCCCAAGCTAAAGTAGTGTTATTTTTAAATAGGTATTCAAACAACATGTATACTAACTGGTGTGAAGTTTTATAAATATACAAGAGTTTTTGATTTTTTTCATCTTGCGATATTTTATTATCATTAAGTATAGCCATCGCCCGTAAATAGTTTCCTTCAAGGAATACATCTTCATTTAACTCATCAAGTGGCTCCAAGACATCTAAAGCAGCCGGGTAGTCTCTCATCTGCTCATACACTAGAAGAAGTAACTTTAAAGCTTCTGGAGTCCTTGGATTAGTCTTTAGAATACTTAAAAATATCTGTTTCGAACGCTCTAAAAAACCTGCTCTTAGGTAAGTTTTTCCAAGTAAGTACATCACTTCAAGTCTATTTCTACTATTACCAATACTCAAAATTTCATTATAAATTTCTATACTCTTTTCGTAATTACCACTTTTATAATAAGAATGTGCAAGAAAAAGCCAAGATTTTTCAGATAAATCTCCACTGCTTATAAGTACTTTCAACTCATCTTTAGAAGGTATAGTCACAAACTGTTTTAAAAACTTATCTAAATATTTTGAATCTTCGTTGTGTTTATATTTGCTCCACCAATAAGAAAAAAATGTAATGACAAAAATAATACTAAAAAAAACAATAATGGAAAAAAGAGGGTCTCTGAACTCTATAAAAAAACTGTTCATTAGTCGTAAACTACTTGTAAAAAAATATATTTATTGTTGAATTTTAGGCTTCGAGTATTTGTCCAATACTTATAAGCTTTATTTGAGATACCAAGCTTATAAGATATTTCTCTCCAAAGCCAAAAGAAGTTAAGTGTGCTAGGCAGATGAGACATTGTGTTTAACTCCTTCAAAACTATTTTTATAAATTATAGTGTTTTGTTGAACAAAACACCCTTAAAGACAACAGTGACTTTAATGAAAAGCCAGGTTGGATTAGAGTAAGTATACACTTTTTACAAGAAATTCAAGATATTGATTATCTTATTGACTCAATTCAAAATGCAAATAAGACTGGCTTATAAGAACTTAAGAAGCAAACCACTAAATATTAACTGTAATGCGAATAAAAGAGAAGAGACCTTAAATGCCGTTCCCGCACTCTTCATAATAGTTCTAAAATGTATCATTAATCCTATTGCACTCATAGCAATAAGCGTGATGTAGTGACTTACCATTCCAATAAGGAGCTCAAGTTCCTTAGGGAGAAGTTCAAGTGAAGCTATAACAGAAAAAAAGACAAACCAGAGTATGAAAGAAAATGATGGTATTCCGACTTTTACTTTTTCCCCTGCTTCCTCACTCTTTTTTTTACTCTCCCTCAATGCTATATATATTAAGATAAAAACGAGAGGAAGCAATAGCAAAACCCTTCCCATTTTAACAACAGTGGCGTAATGTCCTGCTTCGTTAGAGATGCTAAACCCTGCCGCTACTGCTTGCCCAACAGCTTGGAGCGTATTTCCTGTGTAAATTCCTGCATCAATATCACTAAATCCTAAAAGATGAGCTAAGAATGGTACTAAAAATATACCTATTGTTCCCATAAGATTAACAAGTGCTATACTAATACCGACATCGCTACTATTCACTTTGGCAACCCCTGCAGTTGCTGCAATTGCTGAACTTCCACACACTCCATTTCCAATTCCTATCATTAGCGAAAGCTTCGGGTTAAGCTTAAATAGCTTTCCTAAAAGTAGGCCCATCAGGATTGTAAAAGCCATACCCACAATAATCATCAAGATAGTTTTAATCCCTAAATTTGCTAACATCGTAAAATTCAGATTTATGCCCATAAGAGCGATAGCAAACATTAGGAGATCTTTTTCTGCAAACTTTACACCACTTTTAAATGTGGAACCCTCGGCATGAAAAGTTTTATAAAAGTAATTTCCTACAATCATACCTAGAATGATAGCTACGGTAGCTGTACTAAAAGAGATAAACTCTGTAATGGTAAAAGACACAATAGCTACTCCAATGCTGGCAAGTAAACCTTTTGTATACTTTTTATATTTAGCTATTGTAAACATCCAAATCCTTTGTACTTAAATTATTAATGCGAGTATATCTAAAAACTATTTTATTGTTATCTAATAGAGCGACTATTTTATAGCCTGTAATTTTTATAATACTGACTTCGTCTTGTAATAAGCACTTCTCGGAGATGTTTTATCCTCACTCAGGTAAGTATACATATTTTCTCTAATACCTCATCGGTATGCTTTTACTCGAAACTTATCTAAAGTTCTTGTTTACCATACACCTGTTCAATCTGTAAAGCTAACTTAAAACTAAAGGTAACAGGTTCAAAAAAGGTACTCTTTACATGCACAAGTGTTTTTGTATTCTCTTATATTACACTAATAAGCTACGGGTTAAGAAGATAAGGAACAAGAAAAACCTTAAAAACTGAGCCCATTTATCATTAAAGCATCATTATTTAGCATGTTCTAAAACACTCTCTTTTGGGTACATAAAGCTTGATTTCCGAAATACTGATACTTTTTCACTTTTCTTTCCATTTTTATCAAGTGCATATGCATGAATTGTAATAGGTATTACAGTATCTTTTATAGAATTATTAACCAAAACTTCTGTCGTACTAAGGGTAACAATTTTTTTCCTTATCACTCCAGGTTGAGCAGTAAAAGCTTTTGTTGGTCTAGCAATAGTAATTTTACCTTCCATTCCTTTTGGTGGTAAAATATCAAAATAGAATTTCATTGTCTCTAACTCTGTATTTTGTAATAAAAACACATAAGAGTTATTTACCTTCACCTTGCCAGAAGGCATAACTTTTGTTGAGTAGAGACGGTTTTCTTTATTGATATTTAAAAGCATATGCTCTTTTTTACTACCCATCATACCAAGGATCACACTAATCCCAATAAGCAGAACAATATAACCGATAACCTTAGGCCGGAAATATTGAGTCTTTCCTTTTTGGTCAATTATTTCATAATCACTCGACCAAACTACAAGTGACTCTTTTCCAAGTTTCCCCATTACCGTTGTACATGCATCAACACACTCTAAACAGTTTATACACTCAAGTTGTAGTCCTTTTCTAATGTCAATATGTGTTGGACAAACAGTCACACAAGACTGACATGTTGTACACTCAGCAGTGGGGTCTAATGCTAAGAGGTCTTTTTGTTTTGTAAAAACTTTATCCTTATGCTCATTATAGATATCACCACCTCTATGTGGATTATACAGAGCCATAACAGTATGTTCATCATAAAGAATAGACTGTATACGAGAGTAAGGACAGATATACACACAAAAATCTTCTTTTAAAATGATGATGTCATAGAGTAAAAAGAGTGCTACTCCAACAACTATTCCAAAGAGTGTCCAGTGGTTTTGTATATCACTAAGATAATTAAAAAAGTCCTCAGGGGGAACAAAGTACCACAAAAAATCTGATGCTGCTAAGAAAGCAAGAGGAATAGCAATTCCGACTGCTATCGCTTTTTTTATTTTATTTTTTAGTAGAGACATATCAGGTTCTGCTTGCTTATTTTTAATGCTTTTACGTAGTCCAACTATAGTTGTCTCTATCAAATCTCTATAAAAAACACGAAAAATAGTTTGTGGACATAACCATCCACAAAAAATACGACCACCCACAACAGTAATACCAAATACTCCTAAGAATATTAACATCAACAAAAATGGCATTAAGTAGAGTTCTTGCATATCAAAATGGACAAATGCAAGGTGCAGTTGTAATTTGTCAAAACTCAGTAGAAAGAAGTGGTTTCCATTAACTTTAATCCAAGGAAGGACTAGTGTAAATATTGTAGCAAAAGCAAAGAGATAGTATCTCTTGTATCTCAATGCTTTAGCTATAGTAAAATCATTTGATCCTTTACTCATTATTTTATATCCTTGATTTTAAATAGTATTTTGTTCTTTTTATCTTTAAAGTAAATCTCTTTTTAGTTTACATTATACAGTATGTTTACATCTTCGTTTGGTATCTATTACTCAAATTCATGTGAAGTCTTTTGCATTATCGATAGTATGACCTAGAACAATATTCTTCAAAATTGTATCAGGATAGTTTTCACTTAAATACTCACTATTAGAATTACTATGAAGCATACAGCCTTCATTAAGACATATAAGCTTACTTACTCTCTAGATTTTGTAGATTATTTCCTCATTGACTTGTAAAATATATTAATTATTATTATATTTTCTTATTGTTTAATAAAAATGTAATGTGATGTGAGTCTATGCATTAAAAGTAAGAGCTAATAATGTAATACAGAATTTTTTATGTACAAAAATGCTAGAATATATATAAATATTTTACGATTAAAAGAATTTTATACTTATGACAACTAAACAATACATTCTTAACACAATAAAGACTCGTCCTCTCATCATTGATGGAGCTATGGGTACACAACTTCAACAGCGTGATGATCAGATCAGCGAAGCTGCATGGGAAGGAAATGAAGGCTGTAATGAGCTTTTAAATGTTACTGCTCCTGAAATTCTTCATGAAATCTACCATGCCTACCTTACTGCTGGTGCTGACTTCATTACTACAAATACTTTTGGCTCATTCTCTTGGGTTTTAGATGAGTACCAGATTGGACATAGGGCATATGAACTAACAGAAGCTGGTGCTAGACTTGTAAAAGAAAAATGTATAGAATTTTCAACTCCCGAGCAACCACGTTTTTGTCTTGGAAGTGTAGGTCCTGGTACAAAACTTCCCTCTCTAGGTCATATATCTTACGATGTGATGTATGAGGGTTATACTGACTTTTGTAAGGCACTTATAGATGGTGGAGTAGATATCTTTATACTTGAAACTTGTCAAGATCCACTTCAGATAAAAGCAGCCCTTCATGCTTGTCAAGAGGCAAATCGTCAAAAAGAGGTAGAAATTCCTATAATGATTTCAGTCACTATTGAGCTTAGTGGAACTATGCTCATTGGAACAGATGCGGAAACTATAGCGACTATTTTAGAGCCTTTTGATATTCTGTCACTTGGATTTAACTGTGGAACAGGTCCGGAACAAGTACTCAAACATGTTAAAACACTCTCCGAACTTTGGCATAAACCTATTAGTATTCATGCAAATGCAGGACTTCCGCAAAATCGTGGAGGATATACATACTATCCTATGGGCCCTGATGAGTTTGTTACACAACAAGAAAAGTTTTTAGAGTATGATGGTGTAAGTTTCTTAGGTGGCTGCTGTGGAACAACACCTCAACATATCCGAGCACTTGTAAATGCAGTCATCAACAAAGTACCAAAGATTCCAACAGGAAGTCATCCAAATTCGATTGCTTCACTTTTTAACACAGTAGAACTCATGCAAGAACCTGCTCCACTTCTTATAGGTGAGCGTTCTAATGCAACTGGTTCTAAAGCCTTTCGTGAACTTTTACTCGCTGAAGATTACGAAGGAACACTTTCTGTTGCACAACAACAAGTTCGTGCTGGTGCCCATGTGGTTGATGTAAATGTAGGTTTTGCAGGTCGAGATGAAACAAAAGACATGAATGAAGTCATGGGAACATATGCACAAAAAATTGCACTTCCTCTTATGCCTGACTCAACACAAACCACAGGACTTGAGACTGCTCTAAAAAATATTGGTGGAAAAGCTATACTAAACTCTGTAAACCTTGAAGATGGTGAACCAAAGTTTGATGAAGTCTGTCAACTTGCTAAAAAATATGGAGCTGCACTAGTTTGTCTTACTATCGATGAAGTAGGAATGGCAAAAACAATCGAAGATAAACTCAAAGTTGCGGACAGAATTATAGACCTTGCGACTAACCGTCATGGTCTTAAAAAAGAGGATCTTGTTTTTGACCTACTTACTTTCACACTTGGAAGTGGAGATTCAGAGTATTTTGATGCTGGTATAAATACTATTGAAGCTATTCGTGGACTTCGTAAAAAACATCCTGAAGTTGGTGCTATTTTAGGTCTTTCAAACATCTCTTTTGGACTTGATAAAGATGCACGCCCATATCTTAACTCAATGTTTTTACATCACTGTGTTCAAGCAGGACTCACATCAGTTATCATTAATGTAAAACATATCATCCCTCTTAATAAAATTCCAAAAGAAGAACAAGAGATTTGTGATGATTTAATTTTTAACCGTAAACCAAATGGAGAAGCACTTTTTACTTTCATAGAGCATTTCAGCACTAAAGAAGCCGTTGATAATGATGCGGTTGATGAAGAGTATCTCGCTATGAGTGATGAAGAAAAAATCGCTAAACTTCTTATGGATGGAGATAAGGACAGAATGATTCCTTTAGTTGAGGAAGCTCGTCACTCTATCAAACCAGAAGTTATTGTAAATGAAATCCTCATCGATGCTATGAAAGTTGTTGGTGAACTTTTTGGTAGTGGACAAATGCAACTGCCATTTGTTCTTCAGTCAGCCGAAACTATGAAAAAAACGGTAGACCATCTTAACCCACACCTTCCAAAGATAGACAAAGATGTTGATACTACACTTGCCTTGGGTACAGTTAAAGGGGATGTGCATGATGTTGGAAAAAACCTTGTTGACATTATTCTTTCAAACAATGGATATAAAGTACAAAACCTTGGTATAAAAGTACACCTAGAAACATTCTTAGAAACTATGGAAAAGGGACATATCTCTGCACTTGGGATGAGCGGTCTTCTTGTAAAGTCAACACAGGTTATGCTTGCAAACTTAGGTATTCTCAAAGAAAAAGGCATAACTATTCCTATCCTCTTGGGTGGGGCTGCACTTACAAGAAACTTTATAGATGACTTTTGTCGTCCTGCCTACGATGGTCCGATATTTTATTGTAAAGATGCCTTTGATGGTGTTACGGCGATGAGCCGTATTGAAGCTGGTAACATGGATACAAACTTGCATCCTGATGCACCAGTAATTGAGAGAGTTGTTAAAGAAGAGATTATCATTCCTCCATTTGAAGAATTAAAAATGCCTACTCGTGACCTAAAAGTTCCAACACCTCCTTTTTGGGGACGGCGTGAGATAAAGCTAACGCAGCAACAAATCGAGATGGCATTTGAGTGGATAAATCATAAAATTCTTTTTAAATCACGTTGGGGATATAGCTCTAAGGGCATGGAAAAAGAGGCCTATCAAAAGCAGCTGGATGAAGTTATTTGGCCTGCATATGAAAAATTAAAAAAACAGTTTTTAGATGAAAAACTGTTTGAACCTACTATCATTTATGGTTACTGGCCATGTCGAAGTGATGATGATTCTCTACTTATTTTTCATGAAGATGAAGGTTATTTTAGTGAAGATGAAATTAACCGAGAACCTTTAGACAAAGTAATTGGACGAGCTGAGGAAATATTTACCTTTCCTCGTCAAAGAAAATCACCCCACCGAGCCCTCAGTGACTTTTTTCACAGAGATAGGCATGATGTTATCGCTTTAAGCTGCGTTAGTGCTGGTCCCAAGCTTAGTGATGCTGAGAGACTTATCTATGATGAGGGTAATTATACTGAGTATTACCAGTTTCATGGACTTGGAGTTGAGTTAGCTGAAGCACTCGCAGAGATCGCACATAAACAAGTTCGTCTTGACCTTAATATCGCCGATGGTGAGAAACCAACACTCGCAGATGTGCAGATGAATAAGTATCAGGGAAGTCGTTATAGTTTTGGTTATGCAGCTTGTCCTGACCTAGAGCTTAACCGTCCACTCTTTAATCTTTTAAAACCAGAAGAGTTTGGTATAGAACTGAGTGAAACTTTTCAGATACATCCTGAGCAATCAACTTCTGCTCTTGTAGTCTACCACCCAAATGCTACATACTATAATGTATAAAGCTGCTAGATTTAATCTCTGAAGTCTAAAATAATTGCTCTGTCCTATATGGTAAGATACTAAATATAGGCTATTTTACCTCCGAAAAGAAAATAGCTAAAGAGTTTACAACTAGCTTAGTAGAAGATGAAACAAAAGACATTCTAAAGATAAACAAGTCATTGAGGTCTTCTGTTATATCATATATTGCTATTAGAAATGCCATTCTCAAATCAAACGGACTTCCATCTTTTTTTAAATCACTTGGAGAAAGCTCAATTAGATTGTTTTAATAATAATGGGATTTTTTCTCTTATGCCGTAAGATGACAAAGTAGCATACTTTAAGACTCTTTTTTCTCTTTTAACATACGCTTATACTCTTTTTCAAACTTCTTTCGTCTTGCATATGAGAGTTTATCTATAAATAAAACACCTTCTAAGTGATCCATCTCATGCTGGATAGCAATGCTTAAGAGTCCATCTGCTTCAAGTGTTTTAGTGTTACCATCTCTATCTTGAAAATTAAGTGTTACAAACTCAAAACGCTTTATATCTTCGTAAAACTTAGGTACACTCAAACAACCCTCTTGGTACATTGTCTCACCGCTTTGATTACTCATTATAGGATTTATTATCTCTAGTAAATTTTCAGAAGGCTGTTCACCCTCTTCATCTGGAATATTTAAAATAAGTGCACGAATAGGATATGCAACTTGTACAGCAGCTAGGCCAATTCCATTTGTCTGCATCATAAGTGGATTCATTGCATCAAGTAGAATATGAAGTTGTTCATCAAAAACTTCTACTTCTTTGGATTTTAAACGCAGTCTTTTATCTGGATATTCTACTATTGTTAGTTTCATTTGTTTTATTAACTTCTTAGAGAGACACAGTAGTCTATATCTTTTTTTGTATATGCAGTCTCAATACCATGCATAGCACTCACTATAATTTCTTCAACAGAGTAATTTGCATCAATATTTGTCACACCTATAGATATTTTTAATGCTATGTCCCGGTCTGCTAAAAAGAAGGTCGAATTTGATACTAAATCACAGAGTCTTTCACTCGCTTTTTCAGCACTATTTATATCTGTGTGTTTAAGTAGTATTAAAAAAACACCTTTACCGTAGTGCGCGACTATATCACTTTTTCTAGATGTTTTTAAAAGTAACTTTGATATCGTTCTTGTCATCAAAAGTGTAGCTTTTTCGTTATTGATACTCTTTTTTAAGTTTTTAGAGAGTTCAAGCATAATAAGAGAACTTGTATGATTAAACTCTTTTACAAGTCCTATCTCTTGTTCTAACTTAGTCAGAAGATAACGTTTGTTATATACACCAAATTGATTATCAAAAATAGTATCATTCTCGACTTTTTTAACAATCTTAGCTGTATCATTATAAATAGACTTCATTTGAGAACTTTGAGTTTTTAAAATAGAGTTTAACTTACCTACATCACCTTCAAGTGTAGTAATAACACTAACTACCTCTTCAGCTGCAAGGTTACTTCCAAGATCTTTTTTACGTTGCTCAAGGATTTTTGTCATTAAGGACATATTTTTATACAGATTTGCAGTTGCCCCTAAAATACCCTTGATAGAACTAAAACCCTGCTTCAGTGTTTGTTCTAACTGTATACTATTTTCAGTATCATTATTTTTTTCAAGTTCCAAAAGGGAGTGTACCTGTGTACGTAAGCTATCACTCTTTTTTTCTAAAAGTCTATCAAAATAAAGCGAGAAATTATTTGGAGTAGGAGGTAGGTTATTAGCTATAAGCGAATCAAGAATTTCTTGTGCATAAATATCTACATCACTGGTTGCCTCTAGTCCCTCAATAGCAGGTACTTCTACAGTAGCTTCTTCTGTGTTTATACGATTTCTACTTCTAAGAGTTCCTGCCATCTACTAATCCTTACTTTTTATCGTTCTTAATCAGTACTTCATCAATCATACCATACTTTTGTGACTCTGTGGCACTCATAAAGTTATCTCGTTCGGTATCTTTTTCTACTTGTTTTACAGTCTGACCTGTATTTTTAGCGAGGATGCCATTAAGTTCTGCTTTCATACGAAGAATCTCTTCTGCTTGAATAGCAATATCAGTTGCTTGACCTTGTGCTCCACCTGAAGGTTGGTGAATCATAATACGTGCATGAGGAAGGGCATAACGTTTACCTTTCTCCCCAGCAGATAAAAGAAATGCACCCATAGATGCTGCTTGACCTATACAGATAGTTGCAACATCAGGACGAATATAGTTCATGGTATCAAAAATAGCCATTCCTGCAGTTACAACTCCCCCTGGAGAGTTGATGTAAAAGTAGATATCTTTTTCTGGATCTTCCGCTTCAAGAAATAAAAGCTGAGCAACGATAGTAGAAGCAACTTGATCGTTAACCTCTCCACTTAACATGATAATTCTATCTTTCAATAAACGAGAAAAAATGTCATAAGAACGCTCACCACGTCCTGATTTTTCTACAACATATGGGATATAAGACATAACTTACGCTATCTTATCGTTAAGAAGACCAGAAAGAACTCTATCTTCTACCATTGACATTTGGATAGCTGGAAGGTAACCAGAATCTTTATAGTGCTCATATGCTTTTTGAGGATCTTGACCCATTTGCATCGCTTCTCTGTAAACAGTTTGCATCACTTCTTGTTCTTCTATCTTCACAGCTTTTTCTTTTGCAATAGCATCGATGATAAAAGTCGCTCTTACACTTTTCATAGCTTCATCACGTAAAGTTTCACGAAGTGTATCTAGCTTGTCTTTGTTATCACGAAGTTCTTGAACTTCTTCGTCACTCATAGTTCCAGCTTTTTTGTTTAAAGCCATGTCAATCTCTTGCTCTAGAACAAATTCTGGTATGTCAACACTTAAATCTGTAATTAAAGTCTCAAGAAGTTTTGGTTTTAAATCTTCATTATAAAGTTTCCCAAGTGCTTCATATTCTAACTGTGCTTTTACCTCTTTAGTAAGTGTCTCCACAGAAGCATTGTCTTCACCTGGCATCATTGTTTTTGCTAACTCATCAGTAATTTCAACTTCTTCTTTTACTTGAATCTGAGTAACTTTTACTTTAAACTCAGCATCTTTACCAGCTAAGTCTTCACCATAGTTCTCTGGAAAAGTAACTTTAATAACTACTTCTTCATCACGCTTCACACCGATAAGTTGATCTTCAAAACCTGGAATAAAAGAGTTAGAACCTAAAAGAAGGGCATGACCTTTTCCTGCTCCACCATCAAATAGAACACCATCAATAGAACCTTCAAAGTCGATAACGGCAGTATCACCATCTTTCATTTTACGGTTACGCTTAATATCAACTAAAGGAGCAGTTTGCTCAGCTAATTGTTTAATTCTTGCTGTAACATCATTATCAGAAACTGTAGGCTTTTTAAAGTCAGGAACAAGCTTAGTTAAATCACCAAGTTCTATAGTTGGACGTGTTGCAACTTTAACTACAACTTCAATTGAGTTATCAGTTTTATCAAACTTAGTGATATTTGGCTCACCCATTAAAGAGTCATTAGAGATATTTAACTCAGCTAAACCTTGAGAAAAAACTTTTCTTAGTGCTTCAGCTTCAGCATCTTCTACTAATTTTTGTCCATACTGTTTTTTCACAATTGCAACAGGAACTTTACCCTTACGGAAACCTTGAATAGTAGTAGTTTTACTGAGTTCTTTAGCAATCTTTTCAAAGTTAGCATTTACCTCATCCATTGGGATTGTAGCAGTGATTTCTACATTTGCACTATCGATTCTTGTTGATTTGATTTCCATCAATTTCCTTTAATTTATGATTCTTAGTTAATGATATAACTATAATTTTTCTGCATTTTAGCGAAAAACTACTTTTAATTAGCTTTTACATAAATGTGGTTTAAAATTTAAAAAAACTATCCAGATGACTGCTATATCTATCATCACATCTGCAAAATTAAAGACTGCAAAACCTTGAAGTCCAAATAGAGGATAAGGCCAAGCATGATAATAAACCATATCAACAACTCCAGCATGAATAAACCTATCATAAATATTGGAAAATGCACCACCTAAGAGTAGACCTGCAGGTATTGCGTGACAGAGCTGTTTCAGATAAAAAACATACACTAAAACACCAAATACGAGAACTAACTGTATATACTTTAAATATTCTGCTAAAAAGCTAAACATTGAAAATGCCACACCTTTGTTATAAACTAAAATAAAGTCAATATACTCTGAATAGTAACGAAATCCATCCACAAAAAGCATTTTAATATTTTGATCTATAATAAAAATTCCAATAAGAGTAAAGAATAAGACAGCTGTTAAACGTAGAGTACTACTAGGCATTTAAAACTGTTGTAAAAAATTCACTCATTTCATCCATTCGTTTATTCATTAATTTTGCATCTTTTGCTTCTAATAAAATACGAAGTTTATTCTCAGTTCCCGAGTAACGTACCAGATGACGTATATCTTCAGCATCAAGAGCTTTTAGTTTTTCCTCAAGCCCATTTATGCTTTCTAATGGTACTTTCTTTTTTATATGTAAATTTACAAGTTTTTGTGGATAAAGTTTAAATGGACGAAGAACAGTAGAAGCTTTTTCTTTTGTCTCTAATAAAAGAGCGAGTACTTGTAAAGCACTTACAAGACCATCTCCAGTTTTAGCAAAGTCATGCATGATTACATGTCCACTCTGCTCTCCCCCAAAATTAATGCCCTCTTTTTTCATTATCTCTAAAACATGTTTGTCCCCAACATTTGAACGCCATAGTTTTAAACCATTAGTTTCCATATAGTTCTCAAGTCCTTGGTTGCTCATAACTGTAGCCACAACTCCATTACCCTTAAGAGCACCTCTCTCGCTAAGGTTTACACCAAGAGCACCGAGAAGATGATCCCCATCAACTACATCACCTAGCTCATCTATAACAACAAGTCTATCAGCATCTCCATCAAGAGCTATACCTAAGTCTGCTCTATACTCTATAACTGCCTCACTTACACCTTTAGGATGCAGAGCACCACAGTTCTCATTTATATTATAACCATCTGGTTTATTGTTAAGGATAATTACTTCAGCCCCTAACTCTTCTAAAACAGTTGGCCCTACTTTGTATGCAGCTCCATTGGCTGTATCTAGAACTATACGCATCCCTTGAAGTGTCATATGAACAGGAAAAGAATGTTTAAGCTGGACGATATAGCGTCCTATCACATCATCAATGCGTTTTGCCTTTCCTATAGCCATACCGGTAACCTGTGCCTCTTGTAACTTTTCATCATCAAAATAAATAGCTTCGATTTTTTTCTCATCTTCCATAGAGAACTTATCCCCATGTCTGTCAAAGAACTTTATTCCATTATCTTCAAAAGAATTATGTGAAGCTGATATCATTATCCCTGCATCACAACGCATACTTTCTGTTATATATGCAATAGCCGGTGTAGGCATTGGACCCACTTCTATAACATCATAACCTATTGCAGTAAGACCAGATACAATAGCATTCTCTATCATATATCCGCTACGACGTGTATCTTTCCCTACAAGTATCTTATTCGTAATGGCCTTAGATTTAAGATAAATTCCGGCTGCCATTGCTATTTTCATAGCCACGTCAGCTCTTAAAAATGTACCTGCCTCTCCTCTTACACCATCAGTTCCAAATAATTTCATATACGCTCTCTTTATCAGTTTTCTTATAAATTCTTATAATTTCAGTCATTTTACCACCCTTTAACTTAATTTTAATTATCTTTAAGCTATTATTGCGAACTTAAATTCCAAAAAAGGACTCATAATGGCAAATCACAAGTCATCAATTAAGAGAATTCGTCAAACACTCGTTCGTACTGAACGTAACCGTTTCTATAGAACTCGTCTTAAAAACATAGTTAAAGACGTAAACTCAGCAGTTGAAGCTGGTAACAAAGAAGAAGCACAAGCTGCATTCAAAGTTGCTAACCAACAGATTCATAAATTCGTAAGCAAAGGTATTCTTAAAAAAGAAACTGCTGCTAGAAAAGTAAGTCGTCTACACAAATCTGTAAACGCAATATAATTAGAGCATAAATTATGCTCGCAGATAAACTCACACCGTTTATCAACCGCTATAATGAACTCGGCAGATTGCTGAGTTCACCTGATATCACTTCTGACATCAAACGTATGACAGACCTCTCAAGAGAACAATCAAACCTTTTACCTATCGTTGAAAAAGCAAAAGAGTACCAAGCTTTAGTTGCAGATATTGCAGATACTAAAGATATGCTTAGTGATTCGGAAATGGGCGAGATGGCAAAAGAGGAACTCAAAGAACTTGAGCCTCGTAAACCAGAACTTGAAGAAGAGATAAAAGTACTACTATTACCAAAAGATCCAAATGATGATAGAAATATCATTGTTGAACTTCGTGCTGGTGCTGGTGGTGATGAAGCTGCAATCTTTGTAGGTGATCTTTTTGATGCTTACACTCGTTATGCTGACCTTCGTGGCTGGAGTATAGAGTTACTCTCTACATCTCCATCTGATGCAGGTGGGTATAAAGAAGTTACAGCACTTATTAAAGGTGAACAGGTTTATAGTCGGTTGAAGTATGAAGGTGGAACGCACCGTGTTCAGCGTGTTCCAGCGACAGAGTCCCAGGGACGTGTACACACATCAGCAATTACAGTAGCAGTTATGCCTGAAGTTGATGATGTTGAAGTAATCATTGAAGATAAAGACTTAAAAATAGATGTAATGCGTTCTTCTGGATGTGGTGGTCAGTCAGTTAATACTACCGATTCTGCAGTTAGAATTACTCACTTACCATCTGGTTTAGTTGTAACTAACCAAGACCAAAAGTCACAACACAAAAACCGTGAAAAAGCGATGAAGGTTCTTAAAGCAAGACTTTATGACCAGCAAATGCAAGCACAACAGTCTGAAAATGCAGCAGAGAGAGCAGCACAAGTAGGAAGTGGTGATAGAAGTGGACGAATTCGTACATATAACTACCCACAAAATCGTATGAGTGACCATAGAATAAATCTAACACTTTACCGTTTGAATGAAATTATGAGTAGTGGACTTCTTGATGAAGTTGTAGAACCTCTTATAACAGACAATCAAGCAAAAATTGTTGAGGCAGCTGGACTCTAAGTTCCAGTGCTTTAGCAAAAAATCTTAACTTACTAAACTTCCCATTCTGTATTAAAAGTATTTAAAACTCTACCTTTAAATGTAATAGTTCTTTCATTAATTCCAAGATACAGTGTTTCACCACTTGTTGGATATACTTCTATAGATTCACTTACTTCTTGTTCTATAAATGCTCTATAAAAACAAGCTGCCATACCAGTCCCACATGCAAGTGTTTCATCTTCAACACCACGCTCATATGTTCTTACTTGCAAGTTTTCTCCAACAACACAGCAGATATTTACATTTGCATTGTATTTATCCCGTAACTCTCTAGCTTCTACTAAATCAAAACTATTTACATTATCTTGCATACAGACTAAATGAGGCACACCAGTATTTATCAACCACCAAATTTTGTCATTGAAGTTTATGCTTTTATCGATGATTACAGGAGGAGTAAGTTCACTTTTAACCATAGCACCTTTAGTACTGTTTTCACTTACCTCTGCGTTTATCACACCAGCACCAGTTAAAAAGCTCATAGTCTCTTTTGCTTGTCCATGGTTTAAAGCATAGTGAGCACATGCTCGACTTCCATTACCGCACATATCAGCTTTACTACCATCTGCATTGTAAAACTCCCACTCGAAGTCATATGCTTCACTAGGTACAAGAACTATCAAACCATCAGCACCAACACCATCTTGACGATGACACAGCACTTTTGCTAACTCTGCTCTATCTTCTTTTTTCTTATCTGAAAATATAACAAAATCATTTCCGCTTGCACTATATTTAGCTAAGTTCATAGTTCTCTCTCCTATTTTAAATACTTGCTCTTTATGGTTGCCACAAAATCTTCACACTCTTGTTGTAGATTCTTTAAACTACTAGAGTTATCTATAACCCAAGTCGCTCTCTCTTTTTTTTCTTGTATTGGAAGTTGTGTAGCTATGCGTTTAAGTGACTCTTCTTTAGAGTAACCATTACGTTTCATAAAACGTTCAAGTTGTACATCTGCTGGAGTAAAAACAACGACACTATCTTCTATATCGTAGTTAGAATTTTCAAAGAAAAGAGGTATATCAATAAGATAGGGAAATTTTAGCTTATCTTGCTTCTCACTACGCTTGAGTATCTCATCATGAATTTTTGGATGTAAAAATTCTTCAAGAGTTTTTTTAGCTTCATCATTTGAAAAAACAAAAGTTCCAAGCTTAGGACGATCGACCTTTCCTAGTCTTAAGTACTGTTTTCCAAAAGTCTCTTCAACCCAAGGGGCAGAAGCATCTAGTATCTCATGAGAGATAGTATCTGCATCTATGATACGCATACCATTAAGAGCGATAAGTGAAGCCACAGTACTTTTTCCAGTAGCAATACTTCCAGTTAAAGCGATAGCATACTCATATGCCATTAGTTTTTAATTACACCTAAGTAAGCTTTACGGATATTGTTACCCATTGCAAATGCAGCAGGGTGAACATCACAATTATAAAACTCTAAACCATCAAGCATATCAGTACGGTGAAGAATGATATCAGCAGTTGGGTGATACTCTTTAGATGCTAAAAGTGCAGTCTCGCCATTTCCTAAATTAAAAGGCATAATGATTTTAGTATATTTACCTAAAATTTGCATTATAAGCGTGTTATCTTCTACATTATCTAAAGATGGATGCTTAGTTACTAAAAGACCATCATCTTTTAAAACACGATTAAAGTGTGCAAGAATAGCTGCATCAGTATCTAATTCACTTATTACAACATCGAATGCGCCATCTTTAACTTCACGAAGTGCATTTGCAGTTGCAGCAATTACTTCATAAGCAATCCCATCATGTTTTTTCATTTCAGTTACAAAACCATCTGCATTATTGCTAATGATTAAAACATTTTCTGGAGTTTTACTAGTACAAACAGCTACATGAACCATCATTTCGTTATATATAAATTCTTTCATATTAATTATTCCTTATTTATTAATGCGATTTTATCCACTTTTGGATTAATTTTACTTAATATAGATATAATTACGAAATATTTATAAAAACATAAAGGTATTTCAATGAATTATGACAAAATCAAAGCATTTTGTAGTAAATTTCGTATGGCACTTGGCATAACACTAATTGCTACAGGTTTTATAACTGGAAATGCTTGGTTCTATTTAGGTGTTATTCCACTAATTGCAGGATTTACAAAATTCTGTCCTCTTTGTATAATAACTCAAAAATATGATTTACTAAAAAATAAAAAATAAGAAGAGACAAAAAATGAGTCAAATTAGTTATAAAGATGCTGGTGTTGATATAGATGCTGGTGCAAGTTTCGTTGAAAACATCAAACCTTTAGTAAAAAGTACAAGAATCCCAGGTGTTATGGGTGGTATTGGTTCATTTGCAGGTGCCTTTGAGCTACCAACTGGTTTTAAAGAGCCTGTTATGCTTGCAGCAACTGATGGTGTAGGTACAAAATTAAAACTCGCTATTGATAGCGGAATTCATAATACTGTTGGTATTGACCTAGTAGCTATGTGTGTAAATGATTTACTCTGTAACTTTGGAACACCTTCTTTCTTTTTAGATTATTATGCAACGGGTAAACTCGATGTCGTAAATGCAACAAATGTTGTAGCAGGAATCGCAGAAGGCTGTAAACGCAGTGAGTGTGCCCTAATAGGTGGAGAAACAGCAGAAATGCCTGGTATGTACTCAGAAGATGACTATGACTTAGCAGGTTTTGCAGTTGGTGTGTGTGAAAAGTCAGAAATGGATAGAGTCTCTCTTGTAAGAGCTGGACATAAACTTATAGCACTTCCAAGTTCAGGTTTACACTCTAACGGTTTTTCTTTAGCTAGAAAAGTACTTTTTGAAAAAATGAATAAAAAATTTGATGAAGACTTTAACGGTAAACCCCTTATAGAAGTCCTACTTGAACCAACAACTATTTATGTAAAAATGTTTAAAGAGTTAAAAAATGAGATAGTAGCCCTGGCACATATTACAGGTGGTGGTATTGTTGAGAACTTACCACGGGTACTTCCTGAGAACCTTATGGCTGAAGTAAAAGAAGCAGATATTCGTGTTCTTCCTATCTTTGAACTAATGAGTGAGCATGTAGAGCGCTCAGAGATGTTTAGAGCTTTTAATATGGGTGTTGGTATGATACTTGTAGTTGAAGATAAAAATGTAGACACTATACTTGATAAAGCTGAGGGGTCTTACCTTATAGGTGAGATTAAAGAAGGTAAACGCGAAGCTAAAATGATATAGACATTTTGTCTATATCTTATAAGTACTTAACGAATCTTCAGGGAACTTCTTCCCTAAAAATCAATTCATATATACTTTCTATTTAAAAACTTTTTCGTAGTCTTTTATAACTGCACCTGGGATAGTCATAATTTTCATAAAACCATTCATATCTAGAAGTGGGTAAGAGATAGCAATATAGTACTTTGCATTAAGAGCTGTAACTTTACCATTTTCAATTGTAAAACAGTAAGGTAGAATAGCAGCATTTGCACGACCAATCTTCTTCACAAATTTACTTGTTCTTTTAGAAAGAGCATATCCAACTAAAGTACTAGTTTCAGAAAGTTTAAGTTCAAAAATAAAACCTTTCCCTTTTTTGTAAGACTTTGCCTTTGCTAAAAGTTCTGCATTAGTACCTTCACCCACTTCATCAATATCCTTGTAATAAGGCATACCAATCATAAAGTGATAACCAGATAAACCATCAAAGTCCCACTCATCTTTTGATCTACTAAGACCTGGAAATGCTTTATTGATTTTTTCTAATTCAGCATTAAAGATAGTATGATTATACTCTTCTTGCATAAATGCTTTACCAAAATAAATAGGATTAGTAATACTAATCATCTTTTCTTTCTCATCTACAAAAAGGCGCATAACAGCAATGTTAGAACGACTTGGTTTTGCACCTTCAGCCTTAAGAGCTGCATCAGTAAATACTATAGTAGTACCCTTTTTTATAGACTTATAGTTGGCAATAATTTCAAATCCAGCAGACTTAAGTTTAGCTTCTGCAGAACTTGCACTCATATACTCACCAATTAAGTAAGTATTGATTTTAGTACCTTCTAAACCAGCTTCAGCAACTTCTACAGCTGCACAAGCAGAAATACCTACACCAACACCTATAGCTATTATTGCAGATAAGACTGCTTCTTTTAATTTTTTCATATTTCTTTTCCTCCTAATCTTTTCATAATTTCAATAATTTCATTATCCATTGTTTCAGTCCATTTAATTTTTGCAGGATCTTTAATCTCCATAACAGCAGTCCAAACAGATAAACGTGGCATACCAACAACCATAGTATTGCTTCCTTCTTTTATGTAAAAATACATAGCACATGGAGCAAGCACACCAGCATCAGGACGACCTTTGTTAAATATATTGTAAGAGAATGTAAAGTGACATAAACCATACACAAAAAACTGATCATATTCAGAAAATTCCATCTCTAAGTCATCTTCATATGTCTCTTTAAAGTTTTTAAAACCAGCAATAATATACTTCTTATCTTCAAATGCAGTTTCAAATCCTTCTTGAAACTCTTCAGCCCACTCTATAACATCACCACTTCTATCTACAGGAAACTCAAACGTCATCATAGGTTGTGCAGGAAGTTTAGTAAATTCAGTTGTAATTACTTCTCCTCCAAACTCTTTTGTCACATATGTATCTAAAGGCTCATACATTTTCACATATGCAGCTCTATCAGCTTCATTTGTAACCCCTGTTATGTTTAACATAGTATCAGGATCAATATGACCTATATATGTTTTATCTTCAGCAACTTTTTTATATATAAGAAGATTAAAAGGCTGAAATCCAGCTGCTTGAGGAGATGTTTTAAGTATAGGGTATAGTACTATATCATTAGATATAGAGAAAAATCCAAGGTTATCTAAGTTAGTAGTCCAATCTTTATCGTAATCAGGATCTTCCGGGTTACCGTAACGCTCAGAGTAAGCATCATGAATTTTTTCATGTGGATCTGAAACAGAAAATCCTGTTGCGTCTTCTAATTCAGACAGAAACACATT
>QNZS01000048.1 GCA_003978465.1 Sulfurimonas sp.
TTAAAACAACTTCTTGTTGATACTCTTATATTCTGAATTGATGCACCAGCTTCTTTTACTATATAGAAATTTTTACTATTCTTCCTTATAGCTACTATTTATACTCTAGGTTTTTAGTGAACTTAAATACTCTCGCAACTGCTTATCACTTGCATAAATATACAAGCCCTTTATGGGTCGTTTCATTAAAACATTTAATGAATTAAGAATAATTTTTTCTTTTAGTTCAATTATTTCATCTTCACTGAGTGAATCTCGCATAGTTTGAGAAACTCTAAAGGCTTCAGTATCCTTGTATTTTGTAGTGTCAATCTTTAACTTTTTATTTTTAAAATCATATGATAATGATGGTCCAAAGATAACACCTGCATAATTTAAATCGAATCCTTGAATAGTGTAAATTGAACCAATCTCGTCAACTGTTTCACCCTCTTTTTGACCATTTTCATGCCAATTAATCCTTAGGCCTAACTTGTCATTTTGATAACTTTCTGTATTTGTTTTCTCTCCATTCTCACTCCAAAAAGTCCAAAGGCCATCTTTGTTGAGAGACTAAAATTGTTTACAATATCCACTCTAATGAAAAGTAAACTCTTTTTTAGTACGAATATTTTTTTTAAGAGAAAAAATATTTATATATTTGATAGCTTGAATTTCATACTCTTTTATCCCTTTTGGAAGTGGAACCTTAAACTCATCCTCTTCTTCTTTGCCTATCATAGCTTTTGCTAGTGGAGAGTGTACAGAGATGAGTCCATACTCTGGTTCACTTTCTAAAACACCACACAAGGTATATACCTCTTCTTCACCTGTATCTATATTTATTACTGAGACTGTACTACCAAAGCATACTTTGGAGTGAGAATGAAGAGAGGGATCAATAATCTTAGAATTTTGAATCATTTTATTAAGATAAAAGAGTCTTTTATCTATAAAACGAAGTTTTTCTTTTGCGGCATGATAGTCTGCATTTTCACTTCTATCACCCTGTGCAGCTGCAACAAGTTTTTCTTGAGCAACTTTTGATTTTTCTTCTTCTAAAAGATACTTAAACTCCTCAATTAAGAGGTCGTATCCTTCTATACTCATAGGTTCAAGCATAAAAATTCACTAGTCTTCAAAACCAATAATATAGTAAGTCTCTTTTTTGTCTAATTTTTCCACTTTAACTTTAAACTTATCACTAAAATGTTGTATTTTTTCATGTGCTTGGCTTGCCAATTCTACAGTTTCTGACTCGATTTTTATTTTAAAATAGTCTTTTGAGTTAGAGAGTGCTATATAAGAATTATTCACTTTTAAATGATCATGTAAATCTATAATGTGCTTTTGAATCTTTTCATAACTACTTGTATTGTTCTCAATACTTTCTAACTGCTTATCTAAAGCATCATTTGGAACATAACCTAATTGTTTTAACATTGCATCTCTTTTCATTTATATTACATCCTATTATATTTGTAAAAATAATATCAGCTTTTTGTAAATATTCAGTATGAATTTATATCTAATGACTATAATTGTATATATATAAACAATAAGAGAGAAATTATGACTGATGAGAGTACTAAACTTGATAAAGATCTTATATCAAAGTATTTATTAGACTTAGAAAATTTTAGAATGGCAATAAAAATGCCTCACTTTAATTTATATTGAAATCTCTCCTTATAAGACTCACGCTTGGTGTGAGTGAATTAGACATCACACCCAATGAAGCTAAACATGTTTCAGAGTGGCTCGCAAAAAAATATCTTACAAAAAAAGAAAACCAATACAAATTTAATTCAAAATATCGTGCAGGTACTTTAGGTCTAGTTCAAAAAGAGACTGCTTACCTTAATGTAATTGGTGAAAATATTCGTGACCTTTTCATAGAAAATTTAGGTTTGGCTACGGCTGGTGACCTTATCATTGCAAAACGACTGTTAGGAAAACGCGGTACACCATCTGCTCAAATTGCAGAAGTAGTCGGTCGTGAGCAAAGCTATAGTATCGCCTACATTATTTTTAAAGACAATAAAAAAGCCCTTGTTGATTTAAAAACTGATTTTCCTATAGGAGCTGAACTAACATCTGAAGAATTAGACAAATACAAAACAGGTGATGTGTTTAAAGTTGATAACCAAGAGAACAAAGTCCTAGAATGTCTTGGTAATATCTCCGACCCTTTAGTAGATGAAAAGATAGTCTTGGCACAATTCAACAAACATGATGAGTTTGAAGAAGAAGTACTCAAAATTGCTAAATCCTTTGAACCTGTGAAAGCTTCCGAGCATCCAGGACGGAAAGACTTAAGAGATTTAGACTTTGCAACAATCGATCCCGTTACTGCAAAAGATTACGATGATGCTATCTGTTGGGATGATGAGAACTCTACACTCTATGTAGCCATAGCAGATGTAAGTGCTTACATCAAACCTTTTGGGGCCCTAGATAATGAAGCTATTTACAGAAGTTTTTCTATCTACTTACCACATCGTTCTATTCCAATGTTACCACGACAATTAAGTGAGACCCTCTGTTCTTTGCAACCTCATGTAGATAGACTTGCTTATGTGTTTGAAATGAAGTTAAACCTTAAAACATTAGAAGTAGAAAAATCAAAAGTTTATGAAGCACTCATTCATTCTAAACGTCGTTTTAACTATGAAGAGATTGATGCTTACTTTGAAGGTAAACTTGAAGCACAAAATGCAGATGAAGAGAGAATTTTTGATTCACTTACAAAACTCCGCTATGTAACTGATTGTTTAAAAATAAAACGCTTAAAACTAGGCTATGATTTCCGTTCTACTGAAATAGATATGAAGATAGATGAAAAATCTAACTTAGTCTCTACTCATGAGGCTGAGGAAACACCATCTCATGCACTCATAGAAGACTGTATGCTTTTAGCTAATAAAGAAGCAGCAGCACAGTTTGAACGCGGTATATTTAGAATCCATGAGCCACCTTCACAGAACAAACTCCAAATTCTTTATCAAGAGTTAGCGGGAATTGGTATGCAGATAGAGATTAAAAACTCTACAAAAGAAACTATTACCAACATTCAAATACAGGCAAGGGATATGGGTCTAGAATCTGAAGTTGATACTCTTATCATACAGTCACAGATGCAAGCTAGATATGCACCTCTAAACTCTGGCCACTTTGGTTTAGGCTTTGAGCAGTATACACACTTTACTTCGCCTATTCGTAGATACTCAGACCTTATCGTGCATAGACTTCTCAAAGCTATAAATGCAGGAGATACTGAAGAAGGTTCTTATGTTCTTCGAAATATAGAAGCCCTTGCGATGACAATTAGTGAAAAAGAGCGTGAATCAAGTAAAATCGAAAATGAATTTATGGCTAGAAAATATGCACGATGGGCAAATGAGAACTTAGGTAGAGAGTTTAAAGCTCGTATCACAGCTACAGAAGTTGAGGTTAAAGCGGAGATTCACGACATAATTGCAGGAGCACGAGTACTTATAACTTTAAACGAAGACATTGCACTTTTTGAAGATGTCATTATTAGACTCGAAACAGTTGATATCGCTCGTGCAAAAATATCTGCTATTGTAGTTGGTAAAGTGGATGTATAAAAATGAGCTAGACTCTGCTATACGTAGTAGTAGTGTCTCTAACTCATTTGTCTTTTTTGGAGAAAGTAATTTTCTTATAGACATGTACACCAAAATGCTTACAAATATAGAAGGGGCAAATCTCATTAGCTTCTACTATGATGAGTATAATTTCAGCTCAGCAAAAGCACACCTCTCTCAGGGTTCTCTTTTTGGAGATAGAAATATACTGGTGATAAAGTCGGAAAAGAAAGTACCTAAAAAAGAGTTAGATATACTCTTTGGATTTTGTGAAAAAAATCCTGATAATATATTTGTATATGCCTATTATGGAAGTGATCATAAAACTTACAACAACAAAAAAGCCTTTGCCAAAACAACAGCTATGGTTGTGCGTTTTTTTCATCCAAAAGATTATGAAGCACAGAACATTGTGCTAGAAGTCGCAAAAGAAAAAAATGTCAATATAGATAAGTTTACAGTAGCCCACCTCTTACAAATTCATAACTCTGATGTAGCACTCTCTTGTAATGAGATAGAAAAGTTTCGTGTTTTTGATAGACCTATAACTACCAAAGATGTCGATTCTCTAGTTTTTGGTTTAGCCGAAGTAAATTTAGATGATTTTATAAAAAAGCTTCTACTTAAAAAAGATTTTAAAGATGACCTGAAAAATATCCTTGAACACGGTGAAGATGAGATACGAGTTGTTACAGCTATAACATCATATCTTACACAGTTATATATGTTTAATATCTATATCCGTGTGAATGGGGCACCCAATGCACTAGAGATTTTAGGCTATCCTGCTCCAAAATTTATTGTCGAAGAAAAAGCGACACAATCTATAAAAATAAAACCATTTACCTATTCAAAACTTCATGAACTCCTACTTGATAGCGAACTTAAGATGAAGAGTGCTCATATCGATAAAGGTGCAATTTTACTCTCCACTCTTATAAGAATGCAAAAACTACTCTAATTACTTCTTTACTTTTAATAAGTCCTCAGCACTATTCTTGTATAATCACGGTATTTATTTCTCTATAAGGAATTGCCATGCGCGGTTATAAGATTTTTGCAGGTTCTGCAAGTGTAGATTTTGCTAAGGAAATTTGTCAAGTACTTGATGTACCATTAGGAAAGGCTGATATTAAAAAGTTTAGTGATGGTGAAATTTCAGTGCAAATTTCCGAGTCTGTTCGTGGTCGCGATGTATTTATCGTTCAAAGTACAGGTGCGCCATCAAATGACAACCTTATGGAACTACTCATAATGACAGATGCACTTAAACGCTCATCTGCTCAAAGTATCACAGCAGTTGTCCCATACTATGGTTATGCAAGACAAGACCGTAAGGCTGCTCCTCGTGTACCAATTACAGCTAAACTTGTTGCAAATCTTTATGAGACAGCTGGCATAGACCGTGTTGTCACTATGGATCTTCATGCTGGTCAGATACAAGGTTTCTTTGATATCCCAGTTGATAATCTTTATGGAAGTATCACATTTGAACATTACATTAGGTCTAAAAATCTTAAGAATCCAATTATAGCTAGTCCAGATATCGGTGGTGTAGCTCGTGCTAGATACTTTGCAAAACGAATGGGTCTAGATATGGTTATCGTTGATAAACGCAGAGAAAAAGCAAACGAATCGGAAGTCATGGGGATCATTGGTAATGTCGATGGTTACGATGTTATTATGATTGATGATATGGTTGATACAGCTGGCACTATGGTTAAAGCAGCGACAGCACTCAAAAACAAGGGTGCAACATCAGTAATGGCTTGTGCAACTCACGGGGTGCTCAGTGGAAAGGCATATCAGAACCTAGAAGATGGTGAGTTAGATGAGTTAATCATTACAAACACACTTGATACAAAAGAGAGCTCAAAGATAAAAGTCTTAACAGTTGCTCCTCTTTTTGCAGAAGTTATTCGCCGCGTTTATCACAACGAGAGCGTTAACGGTCTGTTTGAGTAGGTAGTTCATTGAAAAACATTAGAAACTTTTCTATCATTGCACATATTGACCATGGTAAAAGCACTTTAGCCGACCGTATCATACAAGAGTGTGGTTCAGTCAGTGAACGTGAAATGTCTACTCAGATGATGGACACTATGGAGATCGAACAAGAACGCGGTATCACTATCAAAGCACAGTCTGTTAGACTAGATTATGTAAAAGATGGTGAGCACTATATTCTAAATCTCATAGACACACCGGGACATGTCGATTTCTCTTATGAAGTAGCAAAATCACTTGCTTCCTCTGATGGTGCTTTACTTATTGTTGATGCGGCACAAGGTGTTGAGGCTCAAACAATTGCAAATGTTTACTTAGCACTTGATAATGACCTTGAACTCATTCCAGTTATTAATAAAATCGATCTTCCTGCTGCTGATCCTGATAAGGTTGCTGAAGAGATAGAAACTTCTATCGGAATTGATGCAACTGATGCTTGTTTAGTATCTGCAAAAACTGGTGTTGGAATTCGTGAGTTAATTGATGCTATTGTAGAAAGAGTCCCTGCTCCTGTTGGTGACCCTAAAGCGACTACAAAAGCCATCATTTATGACTCTTGGTTTGACCAGTACTTAGGTGCACTTGCACTTGTTCGTGTTTTTGACGGTCAGGTTAAAAAAGGTCAGAATATTAAACTTATGAGTAATGGTGAAGAGCACCAAATACTAGACTTAATGTACCCTCACCCGATGAAAAAGATTAAAACTAAAGCTATTGAATGTGGTGAAATTGGGATAGTTGTTCTTGGGCTTAAAGAAGTAAGTGTTATCAATGTAGGTGATACAATTACTGATGTTAGAAATCCAACTGCTCAACCTGTTGGAACATACGAACCTGCAAAACCATTCGTATTTGCAGGAATTTTTCCTATAGATACTGATAAATTTGAGGATCTTCGTGATGCACTAGATAAACTCAAACTAAATGACTCTTCTCTCTCTTATGAGCCTGAGACTTCAGTAGCACTTGGTTTTGGTTTTCGTGTTGGTTTCCTTGGAATGTTACATATGGAAGTTATTAAAGAGCGTTTAGAGCGAGAGTTTAATCTTGACCTAATCGCTTCTGCTCCATCTGTAATCTATAATGTTTATCTAAGCAATGGTGATTTTATAAATGTTCAAAATCCTTCCCAATTACCAGAAGTAAATAGAATTGATAGGATCGAAGAGCCTTATGTTCGAGCTACCGTAATTACTCCTGCTGAGTATTTAGGAAACATCATAACACTACTTATAAATAAGCGTGGAACTCAAACTAAGATGACTTACTTAAATGAAGACAGAGTTATGCTTGAGTATGAAGTACCTATGAATGAGATAGTAATGGATTTTTACGATACTCTAAAAAGTATTTCAAAGGGTTATGCATCATTTGATTATGAGCCAATTGGTTTCAAAGTTGGTGACCTTGTTAAGCTTGACATCAAAGTAGCAGGGGAAGCGGTAGATGCACTAAGCATCGTAGTACCCCGAAATCAAGCATTATCTCGTGGACGTATACTTGTTAAGAATATGAAAGAGCAAATTCCTAGACAACTTTTTGAAGTTGCTGTTCAAGCCTCTTTAGGTTCACAGATTATCGCTAGAGAAACTGTGAAAAGTATGGGTAAAAATGTTACGGCAAAATGTTACGGTGGAGATATCACTCGTAAACGTAAACTTTTAGAAAAACAAAAAGCCGGTAAGAAACGTATGAAGTCTATCGGTAAA
Source organism: Sulfurimonas sp. (assembly GCA_003978465.1). Classification (GTDB taxonomy): domain Bacteria; phylum Campylobacterota; class Campylobacteria; order Campylobacterales; family Sulfurimonadaceae; genus Sulfurimonas. The sequence continues at coordinate 7,307 of QNZS01000048.1, forward strand.
GTACAATTACCTCAAGAAGCTTTTATGTCCGTTTTAAAGATGGACTAAAAGAGCCTTTATTCACTGTCTGATGTGCAAGAGTTTATTTCTCAAGCATATCTGCAAAAATGTCAGATATACTATCTCACACCCTCTCGTTTAAACACCAGATTGAAGATGAAACCCTTAGACTCTCCTTTTACAAATACAGCAACATCAAAGAACTCCAGCACACAGAACATACGGAAATTGGTTTTTTTATTTATAATATTTTAACAAAAACTCTCAAAAAAATTTGATGAGGATTTTACACTAGAAGTAATACAGTCTCTATAGATAATAATCCAAATACTCAATACTCCCATACTGTAATACTTCATAAAACTCTTCATTCATCAAGAATCAAACCACTACATAACAAACTAATTACTTAAAATAATGTACCATATGCTAAAAAAGTAAGGTTTCACTTGCTTTTAGCTCACTATATACAAAGATAAAGTCTATTTTTTATTCTTATCTTGAAAAGATCATATGGCTAGTTTTGTGAAAGCATTAACTTCATGATTATCATCAATTATCACAATTTTAAATGCTTTACTAACTTCAGATACATCTTCTGTTACTTCAGGAGCAAATACTAATTCATTATTTATATATAGGTTTTTATTTACTCTGCTTAAATATTAACCTAGAGGCAAAAATATACTTGATACTAATAGACTAAACTATTCTAACAAACTAATATCAAGTTATACTTGACATTATTACACTCAATGTGTATAATACACCTATCTTTTAAATTAAAGGAGTTATTTAACAATTATGTCTAAAGAAGAAATCCAAGATGAAAACCTCGTAAATGAGGAAGTAGTCATAGAAAATGAAGAAGTTGTTACAGATGAAGTAGAGATAGAAGAAGCAGTTGAAAATGAATTTGAACTTTTAGAAGCTGAGTTAATAGCACTAAAAGACAAATATGCTCGTGTACATGCTGATTTTGATAATATCAAAAAAAGACTTGAACGTGAAAAATATACAGCAGTAGAATATGCAAATGAAAAATTTGCCAAAGATATGATACCTGTTCTTGATGCACTTGATGGTGCTATGAAATCTATTGAAGGTGATGCTGATAAGGCAGAACTGTTTGACAAACTTAAAGAGGGAATTGAACTGACACATAAGTCTTTTTTAACTCAACTAGATAAACATGGTGTTACTTTAGTAAGTCATGATGAACCTTTTGATCCAAATATTCATAATGCTATTCAAGCAGTTGATAGTGAAGATATTGAATCTGGACAAATTGTTCAAACTTTTCAAACAGGTTATAAGTATAAGAGTCGTCCACTGCGAGAAGCAATGGTTATCGTTGCGAACTAAATTCGTAAATAAATAAAATTAAGGAATTAAAATGAGTAAAGTAATTGGTATAGATTTAGGAACAACAAATTCATGTGTAGCAGTTTATGAGGGTGGTGAAGCAAAAATCATCCCAAATGCAGAGGGTAAAAATACTACTCCTTCAGTTGTAGCATTTACAGCTAAGGGTGATGTACTAGTTGGAGATCCAGCTAAGCGTCAAGCAATTACAAATCCTGAAAAAACTATCTCTTCTATTAAAAGAATCATGGGTCTTATGATGAATGAGGAAAATGCAAAAGCTGCTCACGATAAAGTAACTTATAACATTGTAGACAAAGATGGTGCTGCTTGTGTTGATGTTGCTGGTAAAATTTATACTCCGCAAGAAATTTCAGCAAAGATTCTTACAAAACTGAAAGAGGATGCTGAAGCTTATCTTGGTTCAACTGTAACTGATGCAGTTATTACTGTTCCTGCATACTTTAATGATGCACAACGTAAAGCTACAAAAGATGCTGGTACTATTGCTGGTCTTAATGTTCTTCGTATTATCAACGAACCAACTGCATCTGCACTTGCTTATGGTTTAGAGTCTAAAGTTGAAGAAAATGTACTTGTTTATGACCTTGGTGGTGGTACATTTGATGTTACTGTTCTTGAGATTTCAGATGGTACATTTGAAGTTCTTTCAACTGATGGTAATGCATTTTTAGGTGGTGATGACTTTGATAACAAAATCGTTGATTTCTTAAATGATGATTTTAAAGCATCTCACGGTATCGAGCTTAAAAATGACAAAATGGCTCTTCAACGTTTAAAAGATTCTGCTGAAGCTGCGAAGAAAGAACTTTCTAGTGCAACTGAAACTGAGATTAACTTACCTTTTATCACAATGACAGAAGCTGGACCACAACACTTAGTTGTAAAACTGACACGTGCAAAATTTGAGGGTATGATTTCTGACTTAGTTGAAGAAACTATCGCTCACATCAAAACTGCTATGAGCGAATCAGACTTAGAAAACAATGAAATCAAAGAGATTATCATGGTTGGTGGATCTACTCGTGTTCCAATGGCACAAGAAGCTGTTTCCAAATACTTCGGTGGTAAAGACTTAAACAAAGGTGTTAATCCTGATGAAGTTGTTGCTGCAGGTGCTGCTATTCAAGGTGGTGTTTTAAGAGGTGATGTTAAAGATGTTCTTCTTCTTGACGTTACTCCATTAAGCCTTGGTATTGAGACTCTTGGTGGTGTTATGACTAAGATTATTGAAAAAGGAACTACGATTCCTGTTAAAAAATCTCAAGTATTCTCAACTGCTGAAGATAATCAACCAGCTGTTTCTATCTCAGTTGGTCAAGGTGAGCGTGAGTTTGCTAAAGACAACAAGTCTCTTGGTCTTTTTGAGCTTGGTGATATTCCAGCAGCACCACGTGGTGTACCTCAAATCGAAGTAACTTTTGACATCGATGCAAATGGTATTTTAACTGTTTCTTCAGAAGACAAGGGTACAGGGAAAAAGCAATCAATCACTATTTCTGGATCATCTGGGCTAAGTGAAGAAGAGATTAACAAAATGGTTCAAGATGCAGAAGAGCACAAGGCTGCTGATACTGAACGTAAAGAGTTAGTTGACCTTAAAAATCAAGCTGATGCACTTATCGTTCAAACTGAAAAGTCTCTGACTGAAATGGGTGATAGTATAGAAGCAGAAGAAAAAGCTAAAATTGAAGCTGCAATAGTTGAACTTAAAGATGTCCTTAAAGATGAAACTGCAACTAAAGAGCAAATCGAAGAGAAAGTAAAAACTCTAACAGAAGCTGCACATAAAATGGCAGAAGAGATATACAAGAAAGAACAAGATCCAGAAAAAGCGGAAGCTGATGCTAAAAAGAAAAAAGATGATGAAGACGTTATAGACGCTGAAATCGAATAATTTAACTTTTTTCAGTACAACATAGAGATACACTTATAAAAGTATCTCTATTTTACAAAAAATAAAATATTACTTCAAAGAAGTTCTCTTTTTTACACTCTTCATAACTATATTTGTAAATATCCTCAGTCTCTATAAAGCTCAAAAGATAAAGAGAAGGGACTTAGCTCTCACACCAACACAACTAATAAACAATACTCTTTAGAGATAAACCCCATATAGTACATGTATAAAACCCTTTGTACCCTATATCTCCTCAATGGTGAAGCGACTACCAGTGACATCTTTGATATTCACTGCATATGCTTTATCAGATAAAGGCACCCACGGACGTTTAATATGCTGTGGACGACGTAGTTTGTCACTAGAGTTAAGCGGACGAGTAAGTTGATCTCTCCAGCCTTGGTAGATTTTAAAGTTATTTTCGTAGTCAACTTGAATATCACCAATCTTATCACCTGGTTGAGCAGACTCTAAAATAACTTTCTGGTGCCAACAATGCATACCTGAAATTGGATCTGGGTGTGGTGCAGCCACAGCATTTTGCCATGAACCACTTAGACCATCCCACCAGATATTCCCACTATCGCGGTTATAATCAGCAAATCGATCAGTTTCGAAAGGTTTTAAACCTTCAACATATTTAAGTTTACCTTCTTTACCATCCATTTGCATCTCTGCCACTGGTACACCAAAGCTATTCATACCACTAGTTCCATCATAATCTTCGATTTTGATTTGACCAGCTGCAGAACCTACATTTTCAGGTGAATGGTCCATAAATTTAGGATCGTTCATGTTTCTAGCCACTGGCTGAGAATCAATCTTACCATCACTAACACCATTAGGAATAGTAACAGAGTTTACAAGTTTCCATCTACCTCCATGGTGCGAACAAGCAAGAGTTCCTGGGAGAACACCCTCAGTTGGTACAGCCATAGCTACGAAGTAACCTGAATCAAGACCAGTTACAGTATCTGTAATTCTTACACGAATTGCATCACCACGTTTGAAACCTTGACGCTTAGCATCTGGAGTTGAAATCCAAATAGGATCATGATTTTGTGAGATTTCCATAAGGTGTTTAGAGTTACCTGAACGTGTATGGATATTATACGGTAAACGGAAAACAGTATTTAATGCATACGAGTTTTCCTCTGTCATATAAGAGTGATCTACATGAGATACAATCTCTGGCATAGCTTTTTTCTCTTCTGGTGTTCTTGGGTAGAAAGGAATAGCATACTCTGGCCATTTCCAATCATCTGCCAACCACTCACAGAAGAAATCGAGTTTCTTATCAAGTGTAGCAAAACCTTCCATTCTCTTACCATCGATTTCAATACCGATAGATTTTTTCTTACCATCATGCTCAACTGACATAACACCAGTGCGCTTGTCTGTATGAACATGATGCTTGTCGTATTTATGACCATGAGCGATATAGTTCTTACCATCATCTTTAATCTCACGTTCTTGTGCAGAATAGATTTTATTCTCTTCTAACCAAGCCCCGTGATCTCTCATATACTCATAAACTGGGAATTCTGCATCTTTGTATCTATCATCTACAGTTGCAGTTGCTTTAAGATTTGGTAAGTTGTCACCAAATGCAGCATCATACCACTCAGCAATAGTAACAGGTTTACCTGGATTCTTTTTAGATTCCCACATAGATTTAATTGTTTTAGTTTTAGCTGCATCAAGATAAATCTCACCCTTAGGGTCAATATAGTTAACACACATATCAAACCAGAACTCATTCTCTTCCCAAACTTCACCAAGACCAGCTTTAATGTGAGCTTCAAGAGTAGCACGGTTAGGATTTTTAGGTTTCCAACCAGATTTTTCTAAAGCAACACGCATAACTGGTTGACGGAACGAAGTCCATCTTGCAGGCATAGTAGCTTCTGAATGCTGATCATGACGTTCTCCAGCTAAACCAACAGGAAGAATATAATCAACATACCAGTTAGTTTCAGACCATGTAGGCGAAAGGTTAAATGTAAGTTCCATTTTACTCTCGTCTTTAATTGTCTCAATCCATCTGAAACCATCAGGATTAATCCAAACAGGATTGTACATACGTGGAATCCAAACAGCAAGTTTAGTAGGAACATTTAGTCCCTTAGCTTTCCATTTGTCTTGCCACTCAGTATCCGCAAGTAAGTGAGGAAGTAAGAATGACATTTCATATGTAGAAAGAGGCCATTCTGGTGGCCATGAGAGTTCATTATAAACATCAACTTTAGGAATATCAGCACCTCGCTTACCTTGACCAACTGTAGAACTACCCCCTTTACCTGCAACAGAAATAACATGCCAGTGGTGGAAAAATGTTCCACCTTCAGGTCCAATAGCACCACGAAGAGCGATTGGTAAGTAACCTGTACGACCACCCATCCAACCACCACGGTTACCAGCTGCAGATGCACGCCAAAAATATGATGAAATTGCAGTTCCAGCCCAGATGAACATATCATAAAGTTCTTCTAATTTATGTGCAGGGACATGAGTCTCTTTAGCAACATGCTCAAGAGTATAAGGTGTATAAAGTTCTTGAATAGTATCTAAGAATGCATCGAAATTATTTTTAGTTGGAACTTTAGAAATATAACCTTTTTCTACCATGAATTTTAAGTACTTTTTATTATCTAAGAAGACTTCCCAGTTCATCCATTTCTTAACAAATCCACGATCAACTTTACCTTCATTAAGAATTCTCTGTGTTAAGTAGAGATATATCATTGGTTCAGTACCAGGCCATGCAGCAATCCATAGATCAGCCATACCAGCAGAGTTAGACATACGAGGATCCATAACTACAAGTTTTGCACCCTTAGCTCTTGCATCAGCAATAAATGAAGCAGATTGTTGGAAATAGTGCCCAGCATCAGCAGCATGAGAAGAGTTAAGGAAGATTAACTTCGCATTAGCCCAATCCGGAGATGTTCTATCATCATTTGCCCACTGGATAGTTGGTGTACGACCACCTGATGAACAGATGTTTGTATGTGAGTTAAATGCATCACAACCAAGTGTATGCCATACTTTACCAGTAAAACCATTCTCATTTGGACGACCAACATGGAACATTACAGTTTTCTTAGATAACTCATCACCTACAGCTAATGTATCCCCCATCTTTTTACCAATAGTAGTCATAGCTTCGTCCCAAGTAGTACGAATCCACTTACCTTCACCACGAGCAGAACCCGGAGCACGTTTAAGTGGGAATGCTATACGATCTGGATCGTACATTTGACTTTGAGTTGCATAACCTTTTGCACAGTTTCTACCACGAGAACCTGGATGTAATGGGTTACCCATATACTTTTTAACTGTGAAAGTTTTTTTATCAATCCAAGCTGTTAGACCACAAGATGCCTCGCAGTTTGAACATGCAGTTGGAACGATCATATAATCGTTAACTTCAATACCATCTGGGTTAGCTTCGCTTCTTACACCCTTACGCTCAATACCACCACGTTTCCAGTCATCGCCATCTAGCTCCTTAAAGTCAGACCATTCTTCCATTGGTGGATAGAATGATAATGAATCTGGAGTGTCAGTAAACTTGCTCTCTGCAATAGATTCAGCCATTGCATCAGAAGTAAATACACCCTTTGCAATAGCAGCACCAGCAACAGTAAATGCAGCACCTTTTAAAAATGTTCTTCTACTTTGTAAATACATTAATTGTTTCTCCCTAACTCATTGGTAATAATTGTGGAATTATTAACCATACATGTTTAACCATAAATAGACCCACAATTGCTAATATTGCAGCTAATTTTAAAATAGCTTTGCTTTTTGAACTTCTGCTTAATACAATTAATACCATTGGTATAATGTATGTCATCCATTGACCTAACCAGAACATAACTGTATATGGTCCGTCACCTTTGATATACTCTAAAGTAAATGCAATTTCTTCTGCTTTCATAGCACCAAATACATACTCTGACATATAAATAATAAATGACATAAGTGCACTTAGTCCAAGAACAACACCAAGTGTTTTCTTCGCTTCATAAGAGAGTTTATCTCCTCCTAGAAGAATCATAAATGCAGAACCTGAAAGTAATGCTGCTAAAATCATTTGAGCTGATTCCGATGGCATTTGCCATAGTTCACGTGCAGTACACTGAGATAAAAGTGCTGCTGTATATAATGTGACTGGAATCGCTAAAATAGTCACCCATAATAATAATTTATCATATGTATCATTACTCTCGTCTTTATTTTGACCTTTCCATCCGAGAAATACTAAGAGTGTTAATAAACCTAGGAATGCTGATGCTATAAATGAACCGATTGTAATCGCTGAAGTCCAATGAGGATAAAAGAAGATATGCCACATTCTAAATGGTTGATGTAAATCCGCTAAAGTGAAGAGTAAAAAGATATTAATGAAAACAAATGCAGCAACAGCTGTATGAAATCTTAACTTTTTACCTGATTCTGGGTGCATTCTTAAAAGTAGGAAAAGCATGAAAATCACACCAGTACCTATACTTTTTGCCCACATATTCATAGTTACAAACCACGGCCATACAATACCAGGAAGTGCTACATCTAATGTTACTACAGCGTTAGTAGCTGCTAAAATTTCATGAACAGCCATTAGTGATCTCCTCCTAGTGGAAGAGTTGTGATTTTATTAAACAGTGAATAACCATCAATTCTATGAGAAGCTAAAGGATTAAGAGTAACATTACCACCACCTACATAGTAGTGGTGAGGATTAGTACCTTTCTCTGGTTTACGAACTTGGACATTTCCTTGGTTAACTTGAATATACTTAGAGATATTCGAGCTAGCATCATCTAAGTCACCAAATATATTTGCTTCAACTGGACATGCAACAACACAAGCTGGCATCATTGAAGAAGCAATACGGTGTGCACAATATGTACATTTATCAGCAGTTTGTGTTTGAGGATCTATATATATAGCTCCATAAGGACAAGCCATAACACAACCAGCACAACCAATACAACGCTCTTTATCAATATTAACAATTCCATTATCGAGGTAATGGAGAGCAGATACTGGGCAGATTCTCTCACATGGAGCATTCTCACAGTGATTACATCTTAAAGGTGTAAAAGTTCTCTTTGTTTCTGGGAAGGTACCCACATCAACATACTTTACACGTAATCTCCATGTACTAAGTGGAACTTCATTCTCCACTTTACATGCAATCTCACATCCTTTACAACCCATACACAGGTGTAGGTCAACTAGGAAACCTAATTTCATATATTCTCCTGAGGTTATGCAGAGCTAATTTAAATTTATAACTACTACTTATTTAATATTAAAAAAAATCCTAACATTATGTAAAAGAAATTTTTTACTAACTGATTATGCCTTTAATATATTGAAGTACAATAAAAACCTATTATTATTTGATAAAATAATAATAATAATAAATTAGGCACCTATAATGTTACAATAGGAAACACTTTCGAAGCTTAGTCTTTTGGTAAAATTGCTAAAATTAGGTAATTATTACTTATCTTATCTATAAAAAAGAGTATATTAAAATCTTCATGAGCTATCTCTTTTATATCTTCATCATCAAATAATTGTGCTTTTTTATATTTATTTGCTTTTGTTGGGAGGTTTATTAATATAGTTGTAATTTTATAATTGTTTTTCTTGAGTGGGTAGTTTTATTTGATTTACCTACAAGTGTAAAGAATTACTTGTAGCTAATTTTTGTTTTTATTTTAATCTAACGCGAACAGACTCTTCGTGTGCAGTTAAACCTTCAGTATTTGCAATAAGAGCACACTCTTCACCAATTTCATTTATAGCTTGTTTACTAAAAGAGATAATTGATGTTTTTTTCATAAAGTTTTCTACTCCAAGAGGAGAGTAAAACTTCGCAGTTCCACCAGTTGGAAGAGTATGGTTTGGTCCAGCAACATAATCACCAATTGCTTCAGGTGTATTATGACCTAGGAAAATAGCTCCTGCATGTTTTATAAATGGTAATAAGTCAAAAGGACTCATAGTCGCTACTTCTAAGTGCTCTGGAGCTATGTCATTCATCAGTTTAATAGCTTCATCCATATCTTTTGTCACTATAATAGCACCACGATCTTCAATACTTTTTCTAGCAATCTCTTGACGTGGAAGTTTAACAAGCCACTCTTCAAGTTCTATTTTAACTTCATCCGCTAACTTCTGCGATGGAGTGATAAGGATTGAACTTGCCATTTCATCATGTTCTGCTTGAGAAAGAAGGTCTATAGCCAAGTGATTTGCATTTGCACTATCATCAGCAAGTATCCCTATCTCACTTGGTCCAGCTATCATATCAATATTTACATCACCAAAAACCATTTTTTTAGCAGTTGCAACAAAAATATTTCCAGGACCAGTTATAACATCAACTTTTGGAATACTTTCAGTTCCATAAGCCATCGCTGCAATTGCCGAAGCACCACCAACTTTATAAACTTGATCTACACCACATAAATGACAAGCTGCAAGTAAAAGTTCATTTGGTTCATTATCTGGAGTCGGTGTACATATAACTATATTTTCAACACCAGCAACCTGTGCTGGAATAACATTCATTAGAAGTGAAGATGGATATGCAGCCTTTCCACCAGGAATATAAAGTCCAGCACTATCAACTGCTGTTACTTTTTGACCTAAAATAGTACCGTTGTCTTCAGTATCAAACCATGATTTCGGTTTTTGTTTTTCGTGATATACTTTAATTCTGTCATATGCTAAATGAAGTGCTGATTTAAGTTTTGGTTCTAAGTTATCATAAGCTTTACTCATTGAATCAGTGGAGATTTTTAAATCTTCATCACTGGTAGGAGTCCAGTTATCAAACTTTGCTATATGTTCTTTCAGTGCACTATTTTTTTTCTCTTTGATTTCTGAAATAATATTTCCCACAATAACACTTACATGTGCCATATCCATCTTCCCACGTCCGAGTAACTCTTCAAAATTTGTACCAAAGTTTTCATCACTTGATTTAATAAACATCATTGTTTTTTTGCTCTCTTTTTATTATTTACTTTTTTAAACTCTTTTTTTACAACACTCAGATATTTTAAAAATTTCTCTGTCCCAACAGTACCTATAAGGGCCTGAAACATAGGACTCCCATCAGCTTTTAAGAACCAGCTAGTTGGAGTAGCAGATCTCAATAACTCCCTCGGTGTATAATCATTTTCATCACTATATGAGATAATAGACACAAAGTCTTTATTAAGTGTTTTTATCACTCTCTTATCGGAAAAAGTAGTCTTTTCTAATTTTACACAGTACCTACAAGAATGATTTGAAACAACAAAAAGAATAGGTTTATTTAGCTTTTTTGCTTTAACTACACCACTATGAAAGTCTTTTTCCCACACTATTTTATTTGCGAATAGTGTGCTTGAGAGTAAAACTATTACTAATAATAATTTATACATACTTATTTACCTTTTTTAATAATTCTAATGAACACTCTTTTACACTTTTAGCACTAACATTCACGATAATATCTGCTAATTTTAAGTACTCAGGACGTCTTATGTCGTACAACTCTTTTGCTTTTTCCAAGTCTGCAAGAAGTGGACGCTTTTTTAATTTTCTAGCTGCATTTGGATGTTCTTTAATACGTTTTATAATCGCATCAAAAGGAGAATCTAAAAGTACAATTATACCTATATTTTTGATGTTTGATTGTTTATAAAAGCCACCACCTGTAGATATAAGTGTATTTTGAACACTTTTTTCTAACCATCTGGATACATTTTTTTCTAATTTTCTAAAATATTCTTCGCCATCTTTCTCAAAAATAGTTTTAATTCTTCTATTTTCCATAGATTCTATAAGATCATCTGTATCAATAGCCATATACTTAGAGTTTTTAATTACTTCTCTAGCTACACTACCCTTACCTACTCCCATAAAACCTATTAATATAATATTTTTCAAAATGCTTTTTCCTTAATTCATATGATATTATATATAAATAAAATAATTTAGAATTTAAGTTAGCTCTTTTATCTGCTATTTAATAAGAAAAGGTATAATTACTTTTTAACAACTTAAGATATAGGTATATATATGAAAAACAAAAAATATATTACATTAGGATTTTTATCAACTGCACTCTCTATTACTTTGCTTTTCTCTTCTACTCTTATGGCAGAGAGTTCTACTAAAAAAACAGAAGCCTCACGTTTAGAATCATTAGCTAAATTTTCAAAAGTAATCAGTATCGTTGAAAAGTACAATGTCGACGACATTACTATAGAAGAGCTTATGGACAAAGCACTTGATGGTATGATGAAAAATCTTGATGCACATTCAAATTTCCTTTCGCAAAAAGACTATAAACGCCTTAAAGTACAAACAAATGGTGAATTTGGTGGACTGGGTATTACTGTTGGTATGAAAAATGGTGCCTTGACTGTAATTTCTCCAATTGATGGTACTCCTGCAGATAAGGCCGGATTAAAATCTAGTGACATTATCTTAAAAATTGATGAAAAATCAACTATTGGTATGACAATCGATGAAGCCGTTTCACTTATGAGAGGTAAAGTAGGTGATCCTATCGATGTCACAATCGTTCGTAACGGTGAAGTGAAACCACTTTTTATACATATAGTACGTGGAATTATTACTATTGAGTCTGTTCATACTAAAATCATAAATGATGATACTCTTTATATCAGAGTTGCTAGTTTTGATAAAAAAGTTGCTGCTGATGTAGGGGAAGCCATAAATAACTATAGAGCGACTACTAAAGGAATTGTTTTAGACTTAAGAAATAACCCGGGTGGATTACTTGACCAAGCTGTAAAATTAGTTGATATTTTTGTTGATGAAGGTGATATAGTATCTCAAAAAGGGCGTAAAGAGAGTGATAAAAAAGTATACTCCGCAACCACTAGAGGGACACTCACAAAAGTTCCTTTAGTCATTCTCATTAATGCTGGAAGTGCAAGTGCATCTGAAATCGTTAGTGGAGCACTTCAAGATCATAAACGTGGTGTTTTGATAGGTCAAAACACATTTGGTAAAGGAAGTGTACAAGTTGTGCTTCCTATTACAAAAACAGAGGCTATCAAACTGACTATCGCTAGATACTACTTACCAAGTGGCCGAACTATTCAAGCTGTTGGAGTAAAACCCGATGTTGAAGTAGCACCAGGTGAAGTTAACACACATAAAAATGAGTTTACTATCAAAGAAGCAGATTTGAAGCAACATCTAGAAGAAGAACTAAAGAAAGTAGATGGAACTAAAAAAGAGACCAAAGCAGATACAAAAGAGAAAAAAGATATAATCACGCCCGAAATGTTAAACAAAGATATTCAACTCAAGTCTGCTGTTGATATTCTGAAAGCTTTAATAATTACACAAGGAAAATAACAATGGAAAAAAGAGAGCTACTCTACGAAGGTAAGGCAAAAAGACTATACCTTACAGATGATGCCAATTTAGTCATTTCAGAGTTTAAAGATGACCTCACTGCATTTAATGGTGAAAAGAAGTCTAGTGAAGCAGGAAAAGGTGCACTCAACAATAAAATAAGTACTGAACTTTTTAAATTACTTGAAGCTAATGGTATTCCAACACACTTCGTAAAAATGCTTGATGATAACCATATGCTTCATACTAAAGTGGATGTAATTCTCATCGAAGTTATCGTTCGTAATATCGCGACTGGATCTTTAAGCCGTAACCTTGGTATAGAAGATGGAAAAGTTCTTCCATTTACACTTGTAGAATTTGATTATAAAGATGACGATTTAGGTGATCCAAAACTCAATGACCAACACTGTCTGATACTAGAACTTGTGGACCATCAAGATGAGTTAGATAAACTTCGTCGTATGGCTCGTCAAGTAAACGACATCTTAAAACCTTACTTTAAAGAAAAAGGTCTTAATCTTGTTGATTTCAAGCTAGAGTTTGGAAAAGATAGTAATGGAAATATCATCTTAATTGATGAAATTAGTCCTGACAACTGTCGTTTTTGGGACATAAAGAGTGGTGAGAAGATGGATAAAGATCGATTTCGTCAAGGTTTAGGTGGGCTTACAGTAGCTTATGAGCAAGTATTAAATAGAATTTTAGGAAAATAATAATGACAGCAATAGTAAATGTATCTTTAAAAGCAGGTGTTTTAGATTCTCAAGGTAAAGCAGTGCATCATGCACTTGACTCTTTAAACTTTGAAGGTGTTGAAGATGTTCGTATTGGGAAACAAATAGTTTTACAACTTGCAGAAACGGACAAAGACAAGGCGATGACGGAAGTCACTAAAATGTGTGAAGAGATTCTTGCAAATACAGTTATTGAAGACTACAAGATAGAGCTTATCTAATGAAAGTTACAATTTTACAATTTCCAGGGACTAACTGTGAATATGATACACAACATGCATTTGAACAACTGGGTGCTACATGCGAGATAATTTGGCATAAATCTGAGTCTATTCCTTCTGATACCAACTTACTTGTTGTTGCTGGTGGTTTTTCTTATGGAGACTATCTTCGTTCAGGTGCTATTGCAAAGTTTAGTCCTGTAATGAAAGCTGTAACAACTTATGCAAATAAAGGTGGAAAAGTTCTTGGTATTTGTAATGGTTTTCAAGTTTTAACTGAAGCTGGTCTACTTCCAGGTGCTCTTAAACGCAACGACGGTCTACACTTTATTTCAAAACACCATACTTTAAAAGTAGAAAACAACGACAATACTTTTTTAAAAAAACTAAATAATGGTGATGTAGTAAACATTCCTATCGCTCATCACGATGGAAACTACTTTATTGATGAAGCCGGTTTAGCAGACTTAGAAAAAAACAATCAGATTCTACTTAGATATACAGATGAAAAAGGAAATCTTCAAAACCCTAATGGAAGTGTAAGTTCTATCGCTGGTATCTGTAATAAAGACAAAAATGTATTTGGTCTTATGCCTCACCCTGAACGAGCAATGGAATCTATCCTTGGAAGTGATGATGGTGTGAAAATGCTTGAAGGATTTTTAGCATCGTGATAAAACTTTTTTTACTCTTTTTTTTATTTTTAACTGTTTTAGATGCCCAGAAGGTTATCTATCTAAGTTATCATAATGTGCCACAAAGAGTAGTAAAAGGTGAGATCTTTCCCATTACACTAAAAGCACTCTCTACTATAAAAAAATTTCAAGACATAGGGTATAAGTTCTCAAATGTCTCTGGTCTTAAAATACTTACAGAAACTCCACAACGAGTAAAAAAAGGGAAGTATTTTTACGATACATTTTATCTTTTAAGCACTCAGAGATGGGCTAAACTTCCAGATGTAACTGCAAGCCTTATTACTTCTCAAGACTATGATTCAACAGATGTAAATACAAGCCTTATTACTTCTCAAGACTATGATTCAACATATATCCTAGGTGAGAAACTTAATATCATTACACTTAACCCAAAAAAGAACTTTTCAAAAATCATTGCTAATAATTTTGAGCTTGTAGAATATAAAACTACTACTTTTGATAATAAGCACAACATTATAGTTTTTGTTGCAAGTGCTCAAAACTCAAATATTCAAGCAATGTATTTTGAAAATGTCTTTAAACAAGGTACGGAATCAGTATATGAGTCTTACCTAAATTCAAAAATTACATACTTTTTAGTGATAGATAAAACGATTGAAAACTTTTCATTTTCATATTTTAATCTTTTAAAAAATAAATTCTCTACGATTACCATACCTATAATAGTAGAAGAGGATAGTGTAACAACACAAAGTGACTTAAAACCTAAGGATCAATCAAAAGAAAGATTAAAAATGCAAATTACTGGTGTTGCAGTACTTATAGCACTTGTATTTATCTTATGGAGAAGAAAGTATATCTATCTCATTCTTCTTATAGTTCCTTTAGTCTACATAGCTTATCTTGCAGTACCAGAACAAGAGATATGTATAAAAAAAGGTTCACAGATACTCCTTCTACCAGTAAACAATGGAACAATATTTGAAATAGCATCTTCAAAGTATACTCTTTTAAAAGAGGGTCAAGTGGATGGTTTTGTGAAAGTAAAATTAAAAAATAAAAAAATCGGATGGGTAAGAAATGAAGATATTTGCTCATATTAGTTGGTTTTTTACCACTGTAATTATATTTATTGCTATAGCTTTATCTATAATACTCTTTCCTATATTACCACGTCCATATCCTAGAAAGATATCAAATTGGTTTATCCGTTATACAACTTTTTTCTCCACCACTATTAAAGGTGAGGAAGATACTAATACACAAATGTTTCTTATTAATCATCAAAGTGATATAGATATTAATGTACTAGAGACATCTACAACAAAAGATTTAGCTTGGGTCGCGAAAAAAGCACTATTTGATGTTCCATTTTTTGGTCTCGCTATGAGTCTACCTGAAGATATAGAGGTTGAAAGAGAAAGTAAAACTTCTTTAGTTAAGCTTCTTCGTGCAGTCAAAGATAGAATTGACAAAAAACGCACTATTGCTATGTTTCCAGAAGGGACAAGAACAAAAAATGGTCGAATATTACCATTTAAATCAGGAGCAAAATTTATAGCAGATAAGTACCGACTTAAGGTACAACCTATAGTTTTAGTAAATACTTTGAGCTGTTACGATATAAAAAGATTTCACTACTCTCCAACAAATGTTACTGTTGTTTTTATGGAATCCTTTATCGCAGACAATAATAATCCTAATTGGTTAAAAGACTTACGAGTGAAAATGCAAAAGGTATATGATGATGAGCTGGCAATCAATAATAATAATAGGTAGTGGTGGTTTTATAGGTGCTGTACTTCGTGTATATATAAATGGTCTTATCTCACATAAAGTCCCTCATATTTTACCATTTGGGACACTTGGTGTAAACCTCATTGGTAGTTTTATCATGGGATGCTTATTTGCCTACTTTATGTACACTACTATTTTTTCAGTTCACATGAAATCTTTTCTTACTACTGGTTTACTTGGAGCACTTACAACATACTCTACATTTGCTATGGAAACTTTTTGGTTGCTTGAGGGTGGGAGTATTGTACTAGCCCTTACCAATATGGCACTTAATGTATTTGGAACAATTTTAATGGCTGGTGGTGGTTTTTACCTGATAAGTAATATCTTTAAATCGTAATAATCTCGTCTGCACACCACTCTGCTAACTCCATATCATGTGTTATCAGTAGCATTGCCATAGTGTCCAAATGATTCATAAGCATTTTCATTACTTCTAATTGTATAACATTATCCAAGGCAGATGTGGGCTCATCTAGTAGTAAAATATCTGGTTTCATTAATATAGCTCGTAATATAGAAGCCCTTTGGAGTTGTCCACCCGAGAGTTCATGTGGAAGTTTTAAAAGTAATTCATAATCTAGGTTTATAAGTTTTAAGTACTTTTGTAGTTCGTCTAAAGAGGCTACATCTTGTATCTGATTAAGTAAAGTGTAACTTGGGTGAAAAGAGCTGTATGGGTCTTGAAAGACTAGCGAACAAGAAGCTACACTAATCTTTCCGCTTAAAGGTTTCAAATTTTTTAGTATCAACTCAAAAAGAGTACTTTTCCCAGCCCCACTTTCTCCAACTATAGCTTTTAACTCACCTCTTTTAAGAGTTAAAGAGAGGTCTCTAAACAGTAAACTTTCTTTGTTATACCCAAAAGAAAGATTACTAACTCTTAGTAAGTGCGGCATATAACTTAGTTAATTCTTTATATAATATATCTGGTTTAATATCTGAATTTTCTTCCCAGATACGTTTCATTACAACATTATCCTCTTCGCCAGCCCATACTTTTATGTAAGAGCCATCTTTATAACCATTGTCTTGACGAAACTGGTTTAAGATGTTTTTTCCAACATAGAGTCTATAAAGAGATTCTATATTAAGCCCACTCATAACTACTAAGTCAAAAAACTCTGAGATCAACTTCTCCAACTCTAAACTTTCTTGTGAGATACTAAGACGTATAAGATTTTCGACCTTAGCTATAACATCATCTTGAGATGAAAACTTCTCAGTTGGAACATCTATCTTAGTAAATGACTCTAACTTAGATACGCTTATAGCTACATCATCAACACCACCTCGTAGAGTATCACTGTAGTTT
>QNZS01000022.1 GCA_003978465.1 Sulfurimonas sp.
GTTCAATAGTACAAAACGGATAGTTTGCGGCCTCTGCATTTTGTGCCTTTGTAAGTGCATTAAAAGTTGTTGATTTACCTACGTTTGGAAGTCCTACAAGTCCGATTGATAATCCCATTCTTACTCCGATATAATTTGATATATTTCTTCACTTTAGTCCCTATATTAGGGCTTTTGTGACTGTATTGCTTGACTGTATCAAACTATCTTAGATATACGGTTATACCCCATAAAATACTATTGGGGTACTCAAAGGAACAGTATGTATAAAATAGAGAACACAGCCTCTGACATTAAACTACAACACCCAGGTAAGATAGAACCTAGGTTTCTTGCAGATGACAGCACTGTAAAGATTAAAGGAATTATACTCAATAAACCTTATAAGTTACAAATAACTGCTGTTGGTAAAGTGAATGGAGCTAAGAAAAAGAGGGTACGAAGTATAGAATATTCAAGTACCCTAATAAATGCTCTTACTAATGCCAAAGCACTAAGAGTTAAATGGATAGAAGAGAATAATAAGTTCTTTATTATTGAGGGTGAAACTAACTACAATAAGACAAAATATACTATTAAAGACTTTCTAAATTCTTATCCGTAGTACTGTGATGTAAACATCATTAATTTTGTTCTTGTTAAATAGAAGAATAGCTTGATTAGCTAGTGGAGTATAAAAATATTTCAAATTGCAATATTTTTAATAGTTTATTTTATATTTAGATAATCTGCTAAGATAAAAAAATAAAGGGATTATCTTGCTGGGAATGAAAAAAGAAAAAGTACCATTTGGACAAAGAAAATCAAACACTAGTTTTGGAAAGGTGCCGTCTAAAGGTAGCTTTGGTAAAAAACCATCTAAACCTCTTAAATCTAAAGATACATCTACAATAAAATTAGGGATAAAAGAAAAAGCTACTACTCCTAAGTTTGGAATGGTAAAAGCAACCCTTAGCCATAAGTCTATAAACAATATAATTTCTAAAGAAGATAAAGAGTATCTAGATTGGCTACATCAAGAAGAGCAAGGGTACAACTACCATTGCTTTGTGTGTGGAAACAATAATTCTAGCGATACAACTGAATGGCACCATGTAAAAAAGGGAAGTGGTGCTAAAAAAGACCATAAGAGACAGATACCCTTATGTGGTAATGAACATCATAGATTAGGAACAGTCATGAGTGCTCACGGAACTCCTAAGAAGTTTAGAGAGACTTATCCCATGGAAGTACAAGATAAATATGCCGATAAGATATATAGTGATTTTCTTCAATACAAGAAAAATGCTTTATATCTTGAAGTCTAACAAAGAATAATCATGACAAAAATGGAAAAAGCTATCTTTGGAAAAAATGGATACAAGGTAAAAACTGAAACTAAGAAGCCTATATCTAGAAGTAAGAAGAAGGTAAACCTTCCTAATAAAATTACGGCAGCAGAATTTAATCAACACTTATATGAAAGTATGCCCGAAGAAGAGCATCAAAAAGAGTTAATTAAATGGCTGGAGAAGAGTCAGCTATACTATGAAATAGGTCTTGAAGGTATTTTCTTACCTAATCCTCATTCTCATGGCTCACAAGCATTTATAATTCAAGGGGCTTCAAATAGAAAAGTACTATCGAAAATGAGAGCTGCAGGAATGAAAAAAGGTGTTAGTGATATCAAAGTATACCTCAAGAGGGTATGTCTGCATATAGAGCTTAAAAGGTGTGATGGCGGGACAATAAGTATAGAGCAAAGAAAGACACATGACATTGTTAATAACATGGACTACTGTGTACATAAATTTTGTAATGGATATAAGGAAGCAAAAGCATTTGTGTCATCTTATTTAGCAAAGTAAGTAGCACCTAAAATAAATATTAAGAAAAAACAGGAGAAAATATGAGAGAAATGATGATAGTTAGAACCAAACTAAAACATAATGTAGTGTTGGCAATCAACACCCAAGATGAACTGAATCTTTTAGCAGAACTAGAAGAAGGAATAAGTAATGATGCAGTATATATTGACGAGCCATATATCGCATTTAAAGATAATGACAATGCCGTGCAATTACTACCACTAAGTGAGATTGATGAAAGCTACCCAATGGAATTTGATAAACCAAGAAAGTTTATGCCTTGGTATCTTAAAAATAGGGAAGAAGAATAAGTTCTTTCGATATAATTTTTCTATGAAAAAAATAGCATTATTAATATTATTTTTACTTAGTTCACTACTTAATGCAACGAACTTATCAGACTACATAAACAAAGAGAATTGTTCTAAAATTATTGATAAAAAAATCTTTATCATATGTTATGACTACGAGATGAAAGGTGCTAAATATGTTGCATATACTCTTGATGGAGCTAAGGTAAATACAGTCAATATTAAGAAGCGAAATTCATTCTATACAGAAAAGAACTTAGTGAAAAAATACAGAAGTAATACAAATGATTATAAGCACAGTGGTTATGATAGAGGACATTTAGCTAATGATGCTTCATTTGATTATAGTAAGAAAGTAGTTCGTAAAACCTATACAATGGCAAATATTATTCCACAAGCTCCAAAGGTTAATCGTAAAACTTGGATAAAGGCTGAAAAACTTGAAAGAAAGGTTGCTGTTAGCCTTGGTATGGTTAAAGTCTTAAACGGTGTTGTATATGCCTCAAAGCCACTCAGAATAGGTAGGAGTAAAGTAGCTGTCCCAGATGGTTTTTGGAAAATGATTTATAATGATAAAGAGAACTATAAAAAGTGTTTCTATTACAAAAATGACTTAAATACTATTACTAAAGGTGATAAGATAAAAAGTCATTTAGTCGACTGTCGTACATTGAGATAATAAAATAATTTAGGGATACCATAGAAGTTCAAAATTTTTTTTAAAAGGAGTTCGAAGAGAGACTATGTAAAGATTAACTATGGAATATCACATATAAACATATATTCGCTCCACTAAATGGAGCTTATATACTATTCCTACAATATTTTTATTTTCAGGTTTCCCTATACCACCAAGCTTCAACTGGTGGATCAACCTCTGTATCAGTCTCCAAAAGAATTATGTACAAGTCATCCCTCGCACTCCGTATACACTAAAGTTACTATAGTTTTAGCCAACTATTATTCTGAGAGGTGATATCACTTAAGACCCTCTTTTGTTGTTCCTAACTCTTCTATTAGTAGGTTATTCGCATAAATACAAGAAAAACTATTTTTTGTAAAGCGAAAGAGCAAAAAGTTAATGGGAATATCATCTAGCGAGAGCTATAACAAGGACATTTAATATTATACAATATTAAATTTTTAAGAAGTCTTGTCTGTAGGACAATTGTATAAAGTGTTTCTAAAAATAAATATCTATTATTTAAATTCTATCTAAAACATAGACTTGCTTAGATAGACTCTCTTAAAAATAGTAGGTAATAAAGTATGAGTAATATTTCAAAAACAGAAGCAATAAAAGGTGCTTTTTATGGTGCTATAGTTGGAGATGCCTTATGTTTAGGTTCTCACTATGAGTATGATGCACAAAAAATATATGAGGCTTATGGTCAAAAGCCAATTGAGAAGTTTATGTCACCAGGTGAACAGATGGGTGGAACAACTCACGGTATAGGCTGGGGAGAGAGAAACTATCACCCTGGAAAAAAAGCGGGTGGAACTACTGACTATGGTGATTACAATATTTTAGTTTTAGAGCATTTAGCAGCTATAAGTGAGCCAAAAAGAGACTTTAATGTACAGGCTCTTATCCCTCACTGGATGAATAGATTTGAGAATGGTTGGGGATCATGGATATGTACTATGACTAAAGAGACATACTCTCAAGTAAAACAGGGTGTCCCTGTTTCTAATCTTGGTGGTATCTCAAATGCAATGGCTATTCGTCATGTGGCTGCTTATGCTTACTATGATACAGAAGAAGAGATAGTATCAGTTGCAAGAAAAACTATGTTTACTCATAAAAGTGAAGAAGCACTCTCCGGTGCTGAGTTTTTTGCCAGAGTGACTTATAAAGTTATACATGGAGAAACACCTAATGATGCTATAGAGAATGTAGCTGTAACTATGAGTCCTTTTATCCAAAGTAAGGTGACTCAAGCTATTGCAAAGTATAAAGAAGAAGCAGATGAGAGTTCATCTTTGCATAAAGAAAAGTTTGCTGATGACTTAGCTATAACTTCTATGGCTAGACTTTGGGATATAGGTCGTTCTGAACCTATCCGTGTCGGTAAAGCAAGTCCTACTGAGGGAACACTTCCTGGTGCTGTTTACTTTATACTGAAGTACTTTGATAAAGAAGATGGTCTTAATCGTGCACTCGCTGCTAACGCAATGGTTGGAGGCGATAATGCTTCTCGTTCTATCGCTATTGGTATGGTTTTAGGTGCATATAGTGGAGTACGTAGTATAAACCCAGAGTGGTTACAAACCCTAGAGCAGTATGAGTACTGTGAAGGCTTACTTGCCAAACTACCACTTCTTAAGGACTAAAAGTTTATGAGTGATGAGCAGAAGTTAGAGATATACTTAGAACGCTTACGTGTCTTAGCACTAGAGAAGATACAAGAGAAAAAAACAGATGCAATGACTGCCTTAAAAGAATCCCTTCATATAGTTGAAGGGGAAATGTTAGGATATTAAACAAAAAACAGCTCTCAAAATGCTAAAATACATAAAAATTTTATATTAGAGGAAAAGACATGCCAGTAACAATAGAAAAACCATTTCGTATACAAATAAAAAAAGTTGAAACAAAAATGTACTTTGTGTCTATTCTCTATGATAAATATGTTTCATGGGAATTTTGTGTTTATACTCTTATGGAAGTGTTTCATAAAGACCTTGAACAAGCAAAAGCTATTACTGATGTTATTTTGAGCGATGGTGAAGCCATCTGCGGGATTTATACATTTGAGATAGCAGATACAAAAGCAACTATAGTAGAAGAAAAAGCCAATAAAGAAGATTTTTCACTTAGATGTCTAATAGAAGAAGTTTAACTTTACTCTTAAACTAAGAACTTTTCAACATTTTTAAACTGTCTCTCTATCCCCTCATAACCATGGTTTCCACCTTCTTCTATGTCCAGACTTGCATCTTGAAACTTCTGTGCAGCATGTCTGTAGTCTAGTGACTCATCTCCCATTTGCAGAAGTAGCATAAAATTCTCTGCATTTACATCTGCTGTTTCATACTCTCTCAAAGCCTCATAATGTTCTTCTCTCCACTCAAAACTACTACCATCATAAAAGTTAGTCATGGGTGAGGGTACATGACTGAGGGTATCATAAGGAAAAATAGAAGGATTGATAAGAACTGCTTTGAGGTTATACTTTTGTGAAAGGTAAATAGAATAAAAGCCACCAAGAGAAGAACCCATAAGTGAGACCTTACACTTATAAAATTTGATGTAAGACTCTATAATCTGCTCTAGAGTGTCTATCGCTAATGAGGGAACATTAGAGAGTGAAGGTGCTATAAACTCAACACCTTGACTACTAAAGTACTCTCTAAAGAGTGTTGCTTTAGCACCTTGTCCACTACTAGCAAAACCATGTATATAGATTATCATTATTTAATGTTTTTAAGGAACTCACACATAAAACGCACACCTGCACCAGTTCCACCATAAACATTTACATCCCAAGGAGACTCAGTATATGCAGAACCTGCGATGTCAAAGTGAAGCCATTTATCCTTATTCTCTTCTTTGATAAAAGCATCAAGAAAAAGTCCTGCTG
Organism: Sulfurimonas sp.; assembly: GCA_003978465.1. Lineage (GTDB taxonomy): Bacteria > Campylobacterota > Campylobacteria > Campylobacterales > Sulfurimonadaceae > Sulfurimonas. The sequence goes on from QNZS01000022.1 coordinate 5,743, forward strand.
TAATAGCTCCACCATAGGGTTTGTTAGAGATATTACAGATATCTGCTATACCACTACTTATCTGCTTTTTAAGGTGTTTATTAAAAGGAAGAGAAGATGTAAGTTCACCTGCATTTGAAGATGCTTTACTTAGGTCATGTTTAAGTCTACTTGAGTGTCCCATAACACCAGTCGTATACTGTCCTAGTGCTACCATACAAGCACCAGTTAATGTTGCAAAGTCAAATATATAATCTGCTTTTACTTTATCTTGAGCATAATCAAGGACATCAGCAAGAACTAAACGTCCCTCTGCATCTGTATTTCGTACTTCTATCGTTTTTCCGCTACGAGATACTAAAACATCATCAGGTTTGTAAGCATCACCACCTATCATATTCTCAACTGCACCGATGAAAGCATTTATCTCAACATCAAGTTTCATCTCTGAAACTGCTTTTATGATACCAAGAACTGCACAAGCACCAGCCTTATCCATTTTCATAGTTACCATAGAAGCCCCTGGTTTAAGTGAAAGTCCACCACTATCATATGTGAGACCCTTTCCTACAAGGTTGATAATTTTTTTAGGATTTTTAGGTTTATAAGTAAGGTGGATAAGTTGAGACTCATGACGAGATGCACGACCAACAGCAAGCATAGATGTACATCTTTCTTTTAAAAGTGCTTTTTCATCAAGTATCTTACAAGTTAAACCATTCTCTTTAGCTAGTTTACGAGCGAGTTTAGCAAAAGAAGGTGGGTTTAAATCTTCTGGAGTAGTGTTCACTATGTCACGTGTAAAACAAGTTGCATCAGCAATTATGACTGCATCACTAAAGATTTTTATAGCACTTTTGTAGTCATCTTTTATATAAATAAGAGAGATATTTTTAAGTGTTGGTGTATTCTTTTTAGACTTATACACATCATAAGTATAACCACCAAGAACAAAACCTTCAACAAGGGCAGGGATAAGTGTTTTGTCACGAAGTAATACATTAGCACTTTTGTAGTTAGTTTTATTAAGTGCTTTAATCGCTACTGCACTTACACTTCTGATATCTTCAGCAGTAAATGAATCAACACCACATACTAAGATATTTTTATCATGTAAAAAACAGATACTGTCTTGGTCTGCTTTAAAACCTGCAAGTTTAAGTATTTTTTTATTTTTACTTTTTTTAAGTTCTTTGTCACTCATGTACTCTAAAGAGATATCACTTGTAGCATCTGCAATATTTTGGTTTAATAGTTGTATATTCATAGTTTTTCCCATATATATTATTTTAAAAAATAATAGCGAAACTAGGATAATAGTAAGCTAAACTTTTTAGCCTAATAAGCGAGTAGTTTAATACTAATTATAGAATAACTAAAGCTACAGAATATATAGAAGAACTAATAATGGCTAATATAAAGCCATTAAGAGTAGCATAGCTTATTAAAACAAATGAACCAATAAGACTCAGAAATAAGCCTAGTTCATGAGTAATAGCATGCCGAGTCTCTTCGACTAGGGTGAAATTATTTATTTTATCCAAACTTTTGCTTCATTTAAGTCATAAAAAAACTTTACTTTACCATGCATAAACCAGGAACCAATCTTAGTAAGATACTCTTGCCATTTTTCTGTACCAACAATAGCAATTTTAAGAAAGACATCTTTATACTCTATACCAAACTTAAAATCATCCCAAACAGCTTCCAGTTCCCATCCCTGGAACTCTGTAGCATCTATAAGCATATTTACTTTTGGATTTGGCATACTTTTTAAAGCCTGTTTTAGCATAGGAATCATAATGGTGTAATCGCCATGCTTAAGCTTACCACTAGCTTTGAGTTCAATATCTAAACTACCATTATTTGGAGTTATATCAATCGTTATATGTTTTGTTATTTGCATTCTTCCCCTTTGAAAGATCATAGCTAAATAAAATAACCATGTTCTTATTTAGCATAGTAGTCTTTTGAAGAAATAATTTTTTTACTCTTGTATAACTATCATTACTGTAGAAGAAACCATATAAACGATAGAGTGTAAAACTGTAATTTTCTTCATATCTAGCATACTCTAAGAAAGCCTTATATATAAAATGGAGTTGTTGATATTTAGTAAAATAGGTATAACTCCTGCAAGCGCATAGAGTGCTTGAGGGAGAGAATAGAAGTTCTTAATCAAAGTTGAGTATATCTTTAGCCTGCATCATATCTTTATCACCACGTCCACTAAGGTTTACTATGATGAGTTTGTCTTTTATATTTGGTATTTTTTTAAGATAAGCTACTGCATGAGAAGACTCAAATGCAGGGATTATTCCCTCTTTTTGGCTTAGCCATACAAAAGCATCAAGTGCTTCTTGGTCAGTCGCATTACCATAACTGATACTGAGATTTTCTTTATGAAATGAATGTTCAGGTCCAATACCTGGATAGTCTAGTCCTGCACTTATAGAATGTGCTTCGAGTACCTGACCATCTTCATCTTGAAGTAAGTAAGACATCTGACCATGAAGTACACCTGGACGACCTTTTTCTAAAGAACAGCCGTGTTTATCTGTATCTAGACCAAGTCCACCAGCCTCAACACCTATACACTGAACACTCTTATCTTCTAAGAAGTGTTGAAACATTCCAATCGCATTAGAACCACCACCAATACATGCAATAATATGATCAGGAAGACGATTCTCTTTCTCTAAAATTTGAGCACGAGCCTCATAACCGATAATAGCTTGAAAATCTCTTACCATCATAGGGTAGGGATGTGGTCCAGCAACTGTACCGATGATGTAAAATGTATCACGGGCATTTGTAACCCAGTGACGAATAGCATCATTCATTGCATCCTTAAGTGTACGAGAGCCACTCTCTACTGAGTTTACTTTAGCACCAAGAAGTTTCATACGAAAAACATTAAGTTCTTGACGAGCAACATCTTTGGCACCCATAAACACTTCACATTCTAAACCTAAAAGAGCACAGATAGTTGCAGTTGCAACACCATGCTGTCCAGCACCAGTCTCAGCTATAACTTTTTTATAACCTAGGCGCTTAGCCATAAGACCTTGTGCTATTACATTGTTTACTTTATGTGCACCTGTATGGTTTAAGTCTTCGCGTTTAAGGTAAATTTTTGCACCTAACTCTTTAGAAATATTTTCAGCAAAATAAAGGGGAGAAGGTCGACCTACATAGTCTTTTAAATAGTAGTGTACTTCTTTCCAAAAATCTTCATCAAAACGAATACGCTCATACTCTTCTTTCAGTTGAAGTAGGGCAGGCATAAGTGTTTCAGGAACATAACGTCCACCGAAAATTCCGAAGTGTCCATTTTCATCTGGATCGTATTGTGAGGCTTTTGGTATATACATTAGTTAACCTCTATAAGTGAATACACTTCTGTTTTTTCTTTTAGTTTTTTGATACCATCTAAAAAACCAAGACCAATAATAAAACAACACTCAACACAATTAGCACCTGTTTTATTTACAAGTGTAGTTGCTGCATTTGCAGTTCCACCTGTTGCAATTAAATCATCTATTATGAGAACTCTTGCACCTTCTTCTTCACCAAAAGCATCTATATGAACTTCTATCTCATCTACACCATATTCAAGAGCATATTTTTCACTGTAAGTAGTGTAAGGAAGCTTTCCCTTTTTACGAATAGGCACAAAACCAATTTGTAACATCTGAGCCAAAGCAGCACCAAAGATAAAACCACGAGCATCAATACCCGCGATATACTCTAAGTCATACTCTTTATAGCGCTGATAAAGGTGGTTCATTAAAACTTTATATGCCTCTTTGTTATTAAGTAGTGTCGTGATGTCTTTAAAAACTATTCCCTCTTTTGGAAAATCTTTTATGTCTCGAATAGACTCTTCTATGATTTTCCTTTCTGTATTGCTAAGTGTCATATCTCTTCCTTATAATAATGCATCTATTCTACTCTTAAGAACTTTTATCTTGCCGTTAAGTCTGTCTGTTTCTTGTCTGTGTTTAGAGTTTTTACTCTTGAAAACTTTAAGTTCATTTCTTAGCTTTGTAAGTTCTTCTGAGAGTATATCGACATTTCCAAGAGCACGTTGGAGCTGAATTTGGTACTTACGTATAAGTATTTCAGCTTCATGAAGTGTGAGCTTCATCATATCATTGCTACGTTGCTCTTTGTTTGTAATACTTTTAAAGTAGTACATTTTGACAAAGAGGTATATCGAAACAATAGAAAGTATTGTAAGTAATGACCATTCCACAAACATTAGTGCTCCTTTAGTTTAGCTCTATCTTTTCAACACGACCCGTATGTCGACCACCATCAAAACTTCCAGCAATCCAAGCATCAAGTATAGACTCAGCCACACCCTTACCTACGATACGCTCACCAAAGCATAAAATATTTGCATCATTGTGTCCACGTGCTACTGTTGCAGTGTATGCATCATGACATAGTGCCGCACGAATACCCTCATGACGATTTGCAGCCATACTCATGCCAATACCACTTCCACAGATAAGTATACCGTGAGTTCCACTATTATCTAAAATAGCAGTTGAAACCTTATGTGCATAGTCTGGATAATCAACTCTGTCTTTTGAGTAAGGACCCATATCTTCTACTTCGTGACCTTTCTTACGTAATAACTCAACTGTATAATCTTTTAACTCTATTCCTGCATGATCTGTTGCAACAAAAAATTTCATATTTTCTCCTAAGAAAGTAGTAGACCGAGAATGGTCTGAACTGGTAAAAAAATAACATAGTCCTTAAGTGGTGTCATTAAAATAATGAGCACGATGATGATTCCATAACGTTCGTTTTTATAAAAAAAATCTGCGATTGTACTTATTTTATATTTTAATGCAAGATGCATTAAAAAGTGAGCACCATCAAATTGCGGAACAGGGAGAAGGTTAAACACCCCTAAAACTATATTTATAACAAGTAGTTGGAAAATAAATATATATGCAAAAATATACATAAGTGAATCAGCATTGGTGGGTTGACTCATAGCAATAATAGCTATAGAAGCGAATGCAGCCATAGTGAAGTTATATACTATTCCCGCTAAGTCTACTTGCATTGCTGCATTGTATCCACCGTTTCGTATAACTGTGCCTGTATTTATAGGGACAGGTTTTGCCCAACCAAATAAAAATCCACTATCAGAACCAAATAACATTGGTAAAAAATACATACTAGCAGGTACGATAATAGTACCTACTAAATCAATATGGCTGATAGGGTTTATAGTTAAACGTCCTGCATTTTTTGCAGTTGTGTCTTTGTATATATATGCAACCCATCCATGCATAATCTCATGTCCGATGATAGCAACAGCAAGTGCTAAAATAGCAGCTGCTATTTTAAAGAAATCAAGTAATTCCATGGAAATCTTTATCTGTACGTATTCGCTCTTCTCTAGCTTTATTTAGGTAAGGAGACTGTTCTAAGTCTGTTGGTGTTTTACCAATCCTATCCCATCTGATTTCCCAATTCTCATCAATAGAGAAGTATATAAACCAAGGTGTACCCTCGATGTTATCATAAGGAACACTTCCCCAAAAACGGCTGTCGTTTGAGTGGTCACGGTTATCACCCATCATAAAGTAGTGCTCTTTTTCTACTTTTAGAGGATTAACATAAAAAAGAGGCATTGGGTAACGACCATTATTTGTGATTTTTTCATCGTGGTGAATACCAGGATGTATGTTCATATAAGGATTTTTAACCCACAGCTTTTTTTGATATACAGCTATTTCAAAACCTTCATAATGCTTTTTAATCCACTCATCACCTTCTCTAAAATGAATAAATAGGTTTTTCTCAGCTACAAACAGTTCATCTTCTGGAAGTGCAACACAGCGTTTAACAAAGTGACGTTTGATATTTCCTGGATAGCGAAAGATAACGATGTCACCGCGTTCAGGTTTATCACCATCCATTAAACGCAGGCCATCACTCCATGGTATGATAGAAAGTTCTAAAAATGGTATATGAGGCATAGAAACACCATATGCAAACTTCTTAGCAAAAAGGTGATCACCTATGAGTAGAGAATCTTTCATGCTTCCTGAAGGGATACGAAATGCTTGTGCTATAAAAAATATCACAAAAAGAACTATAATAACTGTACCTGTCCAAGAATTTGAAAATTTATATGCTTTTTTTAATACTTCTTTCATTTAGTTTAACTTCTTTTTTTGTGCGTTTATTTTGGCAGCTTTGAGTGTATTACTTAAAAGCATAGCAATAGTCATAGGACCAACTCCACCAGGACTAGGTGTAATGTATGAAGATTTTTTACTTACAGCTTCAAAATCTACATCGCCTACTAGTTTACCTTCTTTAGTGCGGCTAACACCGATATCTACTATGATAACATCGTCTTTAACCATATCTGGTCTAATGAGGTTGATAACACCAACACCTACAAAAATCATGTCTGCGTTTAGTGTATGACATTTAAGGTCATCTGTATGTATATGGCATATTTCAACTGTTGCTTCTGCGTTTAAGAGTAGGGATGCCATAGGCTTTCCAACGATGTTAGATGCTCCAACTACTACACAGTTTTTACCCTTAACATCGATGTCATACTCTTCTAAAAGTTTCATAACACCAAGGGGTGTACAGGGAACAAAACCATCAAGGTTAGTAACAAGACGACCAACATTAAATGGATGAAAACCATCTACATCTTTACCTGGGCTTACAAGCTCAAGAAGTTTAGTTGTGTTTATTTGTGAAGGAAGGGGAAGTTGAATAAGAATACCATCAATACTTGAGTCTTCATTCATTCTAATAATTGTTTTTTCAATAGCTTCTTGAGAGATATTTTCAGGCATATCATGTGTAATAGAGTAAAAACCTACACGGTCACATGCTTTCTTTTTCATACCAACATAAGTAGCACTTGCTGGGTCTTGACCTACAAGCACAACTGCTAGACCTGGTGTACAACCACAATGTTCTTTGAGCTTTTTGACCTCATCTGTGATTCGAAGTTCTATTTTTTTTGAAAGTCTTCTTCCATCAAGTAACTGCATTTAAACCTCATAAATAATATTTTTGTTATTATACCCTTTTAAAATAATATTAGGCTAATAGAGCGATGTTAAAGATGCTAGTCTATATGGCTGCTTTTGGTTCTTCTAAATAGTATCTTTGCACAAAATCTATACCTAGCTCTTTTACTTCTTTATACACTGTTTCATAGTATACTAATTGAGTAACCAGCTTTAATCTTTTTCTCCTAGCAAATGTTTGAATTGTTTTAACATATATCTGACTGTCATGAGACTCAGATAAATTTTTGATGAAAGAATCATCTATCTTTAATGTTGTATTTTGTAAAAATTCAGTTTATGCAAAATTAAAACATTATAATCCACAGCCGTCTATAACAAATTCCATACTAAGATCATGAATTTTTGTACTTTTTCTTTCATATATTCTGACCAGTTAATAGAGTTATATTCAACTGAAAGTAGCATTGGTCAGCATTATATAGTTCAAGTATAGATTCAATATATACTAAAATCCCTTCGCTATTAAATTTACTATTACTATTACTAATGCTGAGTAGCAAAAAGAAAATATAATAGAGGATAAATAGTCTCTTTATATCTCAAATGCACAAGTAGTTCATACTTATCTATACTTTTATCTTGGGTATTGAGTAATTGAGGAGAAGCTTTAAAAAACTAAAATAGTGCAGGGGTCATTAATAATGTTTTTGTTATCATGTCCTTATAAATAACCATAGGCTAATAATGAAATCACTACTCTTTTTAATCTTGCCACTTTATCTTCTCTCTACTAGTAGTTTTATAACACCAACAGAGTATGCTTCCCAACTATACAAAAACCCTCGTGGCATTGGTTGTCATAAGTGTCATGGTGACAATGGAGAAGAAAAACTAATCGCTAAGTATAAGCATAAGGGGCAGGATAGAAACTTTAGTGCACCAAAAATAAATAATATAAACTATAATAAGTTTTACAGAGCACTTAATAAAAGAAAAAATGGAATGCCACGTTACTTTTTAACAGATAAAGAGGTAGCAGCACTCTATCTTCACCTTCATAAAAATGATAAAAAGAAAAATAGTGATAGATAGAATAATAGAGGCATATGAAAACCGAGACCTAGAAACACTTGATCAACTAGCTATTCCTACATTTAGAGAGATAAACAAAAAAAATAGTTTTAAATCTGTACTAATGCTCTCTTCAAATAACATCAAACACTTAAGTAAAATAGAGTCCCTAGATGCAGACTGTATTATGCTTAACCTTGAAGATGGTGTAAGTAAACAAGAAAAACCTTTTGCCCTTGTTTTATGTGCTATCTTTTTGACACGACTTAAAAAATGTGATAAAAAACTTGTAGTTCGTGTAAATGCTTTGGATGAGGGTGGGTATGAAGAGATAACCTATTTAAACCAGTTTATGCCTGATGCCATTCGTATACCTAAGATAAGAAACAAAGAAGAAGTCATAAGTGTGTTGGCTCTTTTAAATGATGAGATAGACCTACACCTTTCAATAGAAACAGCAGATGCCTGGCATAACCTCTCTACTTTAGCAGTCAATCCAAGAGTAAGTACATTCTATCTAGGAGTACTAGATCTTTTTGCAGATATGAAACTCTCTCAAGCTCTTATTAACATAGAGAATCCTACTCTTATATATATACTCTCACATTTTCTCATAACGAGTAAGGCTATGGGTGTTAAACCTGTAAGTTTTGTTTTTCAAGAGTTTAAGGATGAGGATAGGTTTACTAAGTGGTTGGAGCTAGAGAGAAGTATGGGTTATGATGCGAAAGGCTGTATATCTCCAAATCAAGTAAAACTAGTAAATGCTATGTTTATAGATAAAGAAGCAGAGATACAAAGAGCAAAAGTAATTATAAAATTATTTGAGATTCACAGAGATGAGGGTATCACTGGTTTTGTTGATAAAGAGTACGGTTTTATAGATGAACCTATCTATAAAGGTGCCTTGGCTCTGTTAACTTAGTTAAGTAAAAAAGAAGGACTCCTAATGTAAATGAAAATGCACCTGTAGATCCTATACCTGTCCAAACAGTGTATACTGTTCCTCATATGAATACTTTGTTGTGCAAGCATACTTATAGCAGCAAAACCAAACTATTTCCAGTTGTAGCCATCATCTGTAATACAGAGCTTAAGATCAACAGGTCAGTCCCATTCAAATATTTCGATTACTATGAGGTATATCCATGCTGTTTCAATATATCTAAGTCATTAGGCTAATATTTTGCTAAATGATAGTAAATGTTATAGCGAATCAGTGTTTTTTCTTTAGGTCTTGGGTAGCGACTATATGCATATTCTATAGTTTCTTTTGTTGTATTATCAAGTACAGAATATCCACTTTTAGAGAGAAACTTAAAGTCTGTCATATCACCATTTGGATGGAGATAAAACTCTATGACATTACTTCTATTAGTATTAAGGTCACGGGGTAGATTTACTCTTGCAACGCGTGATAAAATTTGCTGTGTAATCCGCCTCATAATTTCTTGGTTATCAATGATGTATTGTTGTTGTCCAAGTGTGAGTTTACCAAACTCTTCTCCATACAATTCTTTAATATCTTGAGAAATATTTCCACCATTGGTTACTTTCTTTTTAAGCATTTTTTTTTCTTTGTCTGATTTGTCGAGAAGCATCCAAGCCAAAGGGTCGTCATTTTTTGATTTTATCTTTGGTTGATTAAGTGTTGGAATTTTTTTAGCTTTTTTTGGTTCAAACTTAATAGGTGGTTTTACTATCTTTTTAAGCTGTTTACCTTTTGGTAAAAGTAGTGTTGTTTTCTGAGGTTTGGGTTTAGTCTTATTTACTCCAGATTCTTTATGTTTTTTAGGAAGTTCTTTAAGGCTAATTTTTATTTTATTTTCTTGAGATTTTTGTTTTGATAGAGTAGGTGTGAGTGTTCCTAAAATCCAAAACAGTAAAAGAAATAGTAAGTGGATAAAGAGTGCAACAAAAAGAGCAAAAATAGATCTATTCAAAAAAAGTTCCATATTATTTTAATTTGACTTAGTATACCAAATCAATGTTAATACTACTTCGATATAATAAGAAAAATATTAACAAAGGTCTTTATATATGAGTACAGATGCATCAGTAAAAGCATTCGAAGAAGCACAAAAATTAATTCCAGGTGGTGTTAATTCGCCAGTTCGTGCATTTAGTAGTGTTGGTGGAACACCTATCTTTATAGAACAAGGTGAAGGTGCTTACCTTACAGATATCGATGGAAATAAATATGTTGATTTTGTACAGTCTTGGGGACCTCTAATCTTCGGTCATAGAGATGAGTCAATAGAGGCAGCTGTTATTAAAGCAGTAAGACATGGACTCTCTTTTGGTGCACCAACTTTGGCAGAAACAGAGCTTGCAAAACTTGTTATTAGCTTTTTTGACTCTATTGATAAAGTACGTTTTGTATCCTCAGGAACAGAAGCTGTTATGTCAGCAATTCGTTTAGCTCGTGGTTTTACTCATCGTGACGATATTGTTAAATTTACTGGTTGTTACCATGGTCACTCGGATGCACTACTTGTTGAAGCTGGTTCTGGTGCTGCAACTTTTGGTAATCCCTCAAGTCCAGGTGTACCCGAAGATTTTACAAAACATACACTCTTAGCGGAGTATAACAACATAGAAAGTGTAAAAAAATGCTTTGAAGATTCTAAAGATATTGCCTGTGTAATTATTGAGCCAATTGCAGGAAATATGGGACTCGTTCCTGCTGATAAAGAGTTTTTGCACTCTCTTCGTGAACTTTGTACAAAAAATGGTGCTTTACTTATTTTTGATGAAGTTATGAGTGGTTTTAGAGCTACTATTAATGGTGCAGAATCTTTAGTTGGTGTAACTCCTGACTTAGTAACACTTGGTAAGGTTATTGGTGGTGGTATGCCAGTTGGTGCCTTTGGTGGTTCTCGCGACATTATGGCAGAACTTAGTCCTGAGGGTCCCGTGTATCAAGCTGGAACACTTAGTGGAAACCCAGTAGCAATGGCAGCAGGATTTGCAGCTTTAACAAAACTCAAAAAGAATGGAAGAGTGATGGCAGTTTTAGAAGAAAGAGGCCGTACTTTAGTAAATGGTATGCAAAAAGCAGCAGCTGATCTTGACATTAGTATGCAAGTGAATGTTAGAGGAAGTATGTTTGGATTTTTCTTTAATGAAAAGCCTGTTAAAAACTTTGCTGATGCAGCAAAGAGTGATGCAGTGTTGTTCGCAAAGTTTCATTCAGGAATGCTAAAAGAGGGGTTTTACTTCGCATGTTCTTCGTATGAAACAGGGTTTATTTCAACGGCAACAACTGATGTAATGATAGAAAACACTATAAAAGCTACGGCTAAGGTACTTGGAGAAATCAAAAATGGCTAAGACAAATGAAGAGGGTCAAAAAAAACCACGAATAAAACCTATTATAGAAGCAGCTGATGGACTCTCTCTTGGTATATCTATAGTTGTAGCTGTTTTAATGGGTGTTGGAATTGGTTGGTTACTTAAAAGTCTTACTGAAGTGTTTTGGACTTTTTGGATAGGTGTAGGAATTGGTATAGCTGCTGCAATTTTAAATGTTTATAAGGCATATGCTAAAGAGTATAAAGCTTACGAAGAGTTAGCAAAAGAGCCTCGATATGCTATAAAAAAACAACTTGACGATGAGGATGATGATGAGTATTCTCAAACAAATTACTAGCACACTTGTTGTCTCTGAGGCTTTAATTCTCTCTACTGCACTTTATTCAAAAGTGTATTTTGTTAATGCCCAAGTTGCATACCTTAGTTCTTTGTTTGTCATTGTTGGGACATCTTTAGCATATAAGAAGATGGTTATTACAAAAGTAGATTCAGAGACTTATGAAAGTGATAGGGACTTACTAGATACTATTGAGGACCCCCATGGTCTTTATGATGAAGAGAGTATAAACGAAGCTCCACCCGAAGAGTTAGACCTTAAAACTATTGTTAAAGAAGAAAAATCTAAGATTAAAACATTTAGTGTTAAGAGTATAAAACATGGTATTAGAGGTAGTGTTTCTGCCTTTAGAATTGTGCCGTATATATTTTTAGTTTTAGGTTTTATAGCCATGAAAAATAATAGTTTACTTGATTTAAATGTGTACCTACCATCTTTACTTATTGGTATTGTAGCCGGTTCTTTAGTGGCTAAAGAGATCGCACACTAGGCAGTAATCATAGGAATGTTTATAGTTAGACTGGAAGATATTTCTATGTAAAAGTTGTTGTTTTCGGCAAGAGCCTTAAGTTCTCTACTCTGTTGAGAGTTAATATTTTTGGCATTAACAGATATTGAAAAGATACTATATTTCTTTCCATCAAATTTAATATGTTCACCCACTCTATAAAAAACTTTCGTGTCTATAGTCTCATTCTCTTCTACACAATCATACATTTTATTAAGTACTTTTATAAGCTTATTCGAGTTGACTATTATCTCAGGAATAGTAGGATCATAAGATTTTGTATATGTGATAGATGAACTTATACTATTTGTAGCGATACAGAGATCAGTGATGGTGAAAATATTTGTTAATTCACCTTCTGGTTTTTGTGCGTTTAGTTTAAAAGAAGGAGATTGATAGAGTTTAATCCCTATCTGCTCTTCATTTTTATATCCTACAGTTACCCCAAAAAATTTATAACGCCCATACTCTAATTCGATAAAAGTGGTTTTAAAGCCAAAGTTAATACTTGCATAGACTTTTGCTAATTCAAAAAGAGTAGAGGGAGTTATAGCACCGAGGAGAAAATGAGCCTCAGAATTTGCAGAGATGATTTTCCCATTTTCATTAAATACTATAAAAGGATTGTAATCATATTCTAACCACTGCTGCTCAAAATTCATATGTTAAATAAGCCTACTCTTCTATGTAGTTTTTAAGACGACGACCTACTTTAGGGTGCTTAAGCTTTTTAATAGCAGAAGACTCGATTTGTCGAACACGTTCACGAGTTACACTTAACTCTTTACCAATTTCTTCTAAAGTTCTATCACTCTCATCATCCATTATTCCAAAACGCAGTTTGATAACTGCTTTTTCACGCTCGTTAAGTTGATCTAGTACATTCTCAATTTGCTCACGTAAATCATCTTTAAGTATAGCATCAGCAGGAGAAACTGAAGTTTTATCTTCGATAAAGTCACCAAAACGACCATCTTCTTCACTACCAATTGGTGCTTCAAGAGATATTGGTTCTTTAGTGATTTTAATAACATTTTTAACTTTTTCAACTGAAAGACCTACTTCTTCAGCGATAGTATCAACATCTGGCTCTTTTCCATTTTCTTGAAGGTGTTTACGCATAATTTTATTGATACGGTTAATAGTCTCAATCATATGAATAGGAATACGTATAGTACGTGCTTGGTCAGCAATAGCACGTGAGATTGCTTGACGAATCCACCATGTCGCATAAGTAGAGAACTTATAACCTTTTTTGTATTCAAACTTATCAACAGCTTTCATAAGACCAATGTTACCTTCTTGAATTAGGTCAAGGAAAGGTAATCCACGGTTTGTATAACGCTTAGCGATAGATACAACAAGACGAAGATTTGATTTCGCCATTTTAGTTTTACTTATCTCTGAGATGTTCTTACCACGTTTGATTTGCTCTAAAATATCAAAAAGTTTCTCAGGTTCCATATCAAAAGAGTTTTTAGAAGCTTCTTTAGTTTGAACAAGTTTTTTGATTTCCATATATGTAGAAACCATTGTTGCTTCTGGAACCATATTCGCGATATCTTCTTTGTTAAGTTCTTGAATTTTACTTACTAAAATATTGTGGTTAGCTTTAAGGGCATCATTAAAAAGTGGAAGTTTATATTCAAGACGTTTAAGTTCTTTGTCATAACCATCATCACTCTTTAGTGCTGTTTCCATTGCTTTAACAAGTTCATTGATAAGTTTTGAAGTTGGTCCTAAATCCAAAAGTTTTTCTTTAAGTACAGCTTTTTTGAAAGTTACCCCTAAAAAATAGTGGATAATATCTTCAGTTATATCACCATCAAGTGTTTCAGGTGCTTTTTCTGTTAGTTTTATCCACTCTTTTTTTGCTTTTTCAAGAGCTTTAAAACTAGTAGATACTTTTTCTACTCTTGTTTTATCTTTAGCTGTTTGGTTCTTTGCTACTACTTTTACTTCAGGTACTACTACTGCGGTAGTATCATCGGTAGTACTTGTATTGGTATCATCTGTCTCTTCTTTTTCATCTTCAAAAGATTTAAAAAGTTCTTTAACACGACGTTCGCGATTTATAAGAGGCTCTTTGTAGTCTAAAATAAACTCTATAAGATAAGGAACAGAACAGATTGCATCGATAATGATACTCTCTCCTCCTTCTATCTTTTTACTAATCTCTATTTCTTCTTCTTTAGTTAAAAGAGGAATTTGACCCATTTCACGTAGGTACATACGTACAGGTGAGTCAGAACGTGACCATTCTAGGAGCTCATGTTCTTTAAGAATGTCAAATTTATCACTCTCATTATCTTCAAGCATTTTTCTCTGCGCTGTGCGACGAGCTTCTGCTTCTTGATCATTGAGTATTTTAGCTTGTTCACTAGAAGTATAGATACATCTTTTATTTTTTGTTAAAAGTTTTAAAATATTTTTTGCCTGAGCGGCTGAGGGTTGTTTTTCAAAAAGTTCTATTACAGATTCGTAAGTAACACAGTCTTTACCCTTATGGTCTACGAAAAATGTCTCTATTGCTTTGTTGAGTTCTTTAGCTGTCATATGGGTGTATGCTCCAGTAAATTAAGGATTTATAAAGGTGGATTATACCCAAAGTAAATAAATTAATGCTGAAATATATCTAAAATTAAGCTTGGAACACTCTTTGCTTTAAACATTTAAAATACCAAGAGAAACAAAGGTTATATATGCAAACAGGCTACTATGCTTCAGCAGCGGCAATGGTGACACAGTTTAATAAGCTTGACACAATCGCAAATAATTTAGCAAATGTAAATACAGTTGGATTTAAAGAAGATAATCTTGTTATAGGTGACTTCATGCGTATCTATCAAGAGAAGCGTGATGATTTACCTAATGCAAATCAAACAAAAGAGGGTGCTGCTTTTATCAACCGTACAATGACAAGAGCACCAAAAATAGTAGATGCTTATACTAACCATAGTATAGGTACTATGCAAAAAACTTCAAACCCTTTAGACTTTGCACTCTCTAGTGAGGGCGTGTTTTTTGCTGTAAAAACTCCATTAGGAGTAAGACTTACTCGTGATGGTAGTTTTACAAAAAATGATGAGGGTGTTCTAATTACAAAACAAGGTTACGAAGTTTTAGCAGATGAGTATTTAAAAACTGGAAAAGGTAAAATCAGTTTTACAAGTGATGATAACATTATCGTTGCAGATAAAAATGGACAGATGGCTACAAACATTCCAAATACTACTAAGTTGACACCAAATAAAAAACTTTTAATTGCACAGCCAAAGGACCTCTCCTTACTTAAAAAAGAGGGCAGTGGTTTGTACTCATTTGGTGATATAAAAAATATTACTGATCTTAAGAGTAGTGGTGTTGTACAACAAGGATTTCTTGAGAAAAGTAATGTTAATGCTGTAAAGATGATGACACAACTTATAGAAACAAATCGTTTAGTGGGAATGTATCAAAAAGCTATGAATACTCAGATGGATGATATGAATAAAGATGCAATTGAAAAACTCTCTAGAAAATCTTAAATAAAAAAGGAACTAAAATACTATGATGCAATCACTATATACCGCTTCGACGGGGATGTTAGCAATGCAAACACAAATAGATACTACGGCAAATAATATAGCCAATGTTAATACAATAGGTTTTAAAAAATCTCGTGCAGAATTTGCAGACCTTATGTACAGTGTTATGGAGTATGCAGGTACTTCTACCTCAGATGTAACAAAAAGTCCTACAGGTATAGAAGTAGGTTTAGGTGTTCGTGCAACAGCAATCAATAAGATATTTGCAGAAGGTTCACTCAAGCAAACAGATAATCAATTTGACTTGGCCATTACAGGCCGTGGTTTCTTTAAACTTGAGCTTCCTGATGGTACAGAGACTTACTCCCGAAATGGTGCTTTAAAAGTTGACCAAAATGGTACTATGGTAAACTCTGATGGTTATAAACTGATTCCTGAGATTGTTGTTCCACCTGATGCTACAAATATCAGTATAGGTACTGATGGTACTGTTACTGTTATCCAACCAGGACAGGTTCAAGCTGCTGTAATCGGACAGATTCAAACTACTAATTTTATCAATCCAGCAGGACTACACGCTCTTGGAGACAACCTTTATATTGAGACTGATAGTTCGGGTCAACCAGTAGAGGGTATCCCTGGTATAGATGGTTTAGGAACGCTTCGACAGGGTTTTGTAGAGCTCTCAAATGTTGAGTTAGTTGTTGAACTAACAGACCTTATCACAGGACAACGTGCTTATGATTCTAACTCAAAAGTAATCACAACTAGTGATGAGATGCTTCAAACCACTAACAACCTTAAACGATAGTAACACTTTAAAACAGGCTTGATACTTTTTAATATCAAGTCTTCAACTACCCCTAAAAAAAACTTTCATAAAACTCAAATCAAAAATTGGATATAATCACAAAATTATTTAATAAAATATATATTAGGATTTTATAATGAGCAAAGCAAATATAAACGGAAAAGTTTGGACATTTGGTAAAGATATTGATACAGACATAATTATTGCGGCAAGATACTTAAATACGTCAGTTCCTGAGGAACTAGCAAAGCATGTTATGGAAGATTCTGATCCAGAGTTTGTAAATAAAATGAGTGCAGGTGACTTAATCGTTGCTGGTGAAAACTTTGGTTGTGGAAGTAGCCGTGAGCATGCACCAATAGCACTTAAGGCTGCTGGTATTGCTGCTATTATAGCTCCTACATTCGCAAGAATTTTTTATAGAAATGCATTTAATATGGGACTTCCAATTTTTGAACTTCCAGAGAGTGCAGAAATAAACGAAGGTGATGATATAACAGTAAGCATGGATGCTGGAACTATTACAAATAACACTACAAGTAAAACATATAACTTCACACCAATTCCTGCATTTATGCAAGAATTAATAGATGCAGGTGGTTTAATGAACTTTGCAGCGAATGAACTAAAAGGTAAATAGATGAAAAAATATAAAATTACACTTATTAAGGGTGATGGAATCGGCCCTGAGATAATTGATGAAGCTGTAAAAGTACTTGATGCTGTTGCAGCATGTTCTGATTTTCAATTCTCTTATGATGAGGCACTCATGGGTGGTATTGCTTATGATGTAACTGGTGATCCTCTTCCTAGAGAGACTATTATAAAATCTTTAGCTTGTGATGCTGTTCTTTTTGGTGCTATTGGTGGACCTAAGTGGGATTCTCTTCCACGTGAAAAGCGTCCTGAGAGTGGACTACTACGTTTTAGAAAAGAGCTCGGTGTTTATGCTAATCTCCGTCCTGCTATTGTATATGATGAACTTATTAATGCATCTTCATTAAAGCCTGAAATTATTAAGGGTGTTGATATCATGGTAGTACGTGAGTTAATCGGTGGTATATATTTTGGTGAGCCTAAGGGACGTACAGAAGATAAAGGCTGGAACACTATGGTTTATACTCGTAGTGAAGTAGTTCGTATCGCTCACCATGCATTTAAAATTGCAATGACAAGAGATAAAAGAGTTTGTTCTATAGATAAGGCAAATGTTCTTGATGTTTCTCAACTTTGGAGAGATGTAGTAACTGATGTATCTGCAGAGTATCCAGAAGTAGAACTTACACATATGTATGTTGATAATGCAGCAATGCAATTAGTTCTTAATCCAAAACAATTTGATGTAATGTTAACTGGAAATATTTTTGGTGATATTCTTTCTGATGAAGCTTCTATGCTTTGTGGTTCTATTGGTCTTTTACCATCAGCATCTGTTGGTGACAAGATTGGTGTTTATGAGCCCATACATGGTTCTGCACCAGATATTGCTGGCCAAGGAATAGCAAACCCAATTGCAACTATTGCTTCTGCATCTATGATGCTTAGATATGCTCTTGATGAGAATGAAGCTGCGGATAAGATAGATGCTGCGATTAAAAAAGCTCTTAGCGAAGGTTATAGAACTGGTGATTTAGCACAGTATGATGCTAAAGAAGTATGTTCAACAAGCGAGATAGGTTCTATTATCGCGAACTATATACAGAGATAATTACGACAGTATGCAAACACTTACTTTAGCAAATATTTATGAACTTCAAGGTCTTAAAGAAGAAGCATTAGATATTTATAAAGCAGTGTTAAAAAAAGATCCTAACAATAGTGATGCAAAAATTGCTATTAGAAGACTTTCTGGAATGCGTAAAAAATTTTTAAATGTAAATCAAGAAATGAAAGATTATTTTTTAAAAATGGAAAATGAAGTAGAGTTTAATGAATTTGAAAGGTGGTTATTAAAAGCATGGAATTAAAAGATGTAATACTCTCAACACTGGCAGAAATGGAA
>QNZS01000062.1 GCA_003978465.1 Sulfurimonas sp.
TCGAACACATCAATAGAACTTGAGTGAGTTGCAGTATTAAAACCTTGTGAGAAAGCCTCTACACCACTTCCAGCAGAAATAACAGAATTTAAAGATTCCATATTTTTTGTAAAATTTGTGTTGTTTGTTATTCCTGTAGCTGTATAAGCCGTGATATTAAGATTCATATCATATTCGTCAGTTCCACCGCCCGGATTTGTTATAACAAACTTACCTTGATCATTAACAATAACTTCAATATTATTATCAATGACTCCACCAATATCATTCTGTGCTTTAGCCTGTAGCTCCATGGCATAACGAAGATCAGACATAGTGGTAAATGTTTTATCGGATCCTGAAGCTGTTACAGCTGCTGCTGGGTCATATTGATATTTATAAGCTGTTACGACTGTTCCTGCTGTTAAGCCTGTAGTAGTACTTGTAAAACTAATATTTTTTGAAGCAGTTGCACTATTATTTGTATTAGTTAAATCTATTCTAGGATTTCCAGTACTTATATTTAATGTAGCAGAGACACCTGTAATAGATGACTTATCATTAATCGCTGAGATAAATCTATTTGCATTTTCAGTAGGAGTATTGCTAGCGATAGCTCCACTTGTAGTTACCTGTTGTGTTGAACCGTCGCTAAGTGTAAAAGCGATGTTTAACTCTTTGATAGCCCCTTCTACATTAATTGTACCTGGATGGCTTGCATTAGTAAATGAAGCCCATATACCCTGACCTTGTTGAAGTGAAAAAGCTTCTCCTGCTTCATTAAACATAACACCTATATTACCAGAAGCGATAGCATTACCGTTTGCATCAACTGCATCCCCTGTCCCTGGAGTTGTTACACTTGGGGGGATACCGGAAACCACTGCATATGCAGAAGAAAAGCTCTCTATAAGTGTACCGGAGTTCAGATTTGCTTTTAGAACTACTTCTGAAGTTGGAGAGGCTGGAGTTGTAAGTCCTGGAGTAATGTTAAGACTTGTAATAGGTGCGGTAGAGTCTACTTTACCTGTAACAGGATCACGTAACCACCCTTGGGCAACGAAACCATTGTTATCAACAAAGTTACCACCTGCGTCAAACTTGAAGTCACCTGCACGAGTGTACTTATATGTATTTCCATTATCTCCTGAGATAATAAAAAAACCATCCCCTTGGATTGCGATATCAGTGGTTTTATCAGAGTTTTGAATAGAACCTTGGGAAAATATACGTGTAGCTGAAGTTACAGTAGAACCTAGTCCCACTTGTCCTGGTGCAGTTGCTCTAGCCTGTGTCTGTGCTAAGAGGTCAGAAAAATTTGCTCTTGAGTATTTATAACCTACGGTATTAACATTCGCAATATTATTTGACTCTATGTCCATCGCCACTTGTGAAGATTGGAGACCGGATACACCGGAGAAAAGTGATTTTAACATTTTAAACCCTTAATTAGACTCTCACAAAAGGAAAGTATTAGTAAAGAATATAAAGCATATAGTGTGCCAACTTTATAGGGAAATTATTAGCCATCCATATTGAGGGCTTTTTGCATCATCTGATCAGCCGTTGTGATAGATTTTGCATTTGCATCGTATGAACGTTGAAGGATTATAAGTTCTGTTAGCCCATAAGACAGTTCTACATTAGAACCTTCAAGAGAGAAGTTTACAACTTCGGTACCATTGATATTATTACCATTAGCATCTTTACGAAACAGTGCATCTCCACTATTTGAACTTGCACTAAAGCGTGTACCATTTACACGGTTTAACCCTTGTTCATTTGCAAAATGGAAAATTGCAATTTTACCAACACTACCCTGCTCACCATTTGTAAAAGTAGCAATTACTTCCGCATTACTATTTATAGCGTAACCTACTAAATCACCACCTAATTTACCATCAGTGACACTTGAAGCAGAAACGAGAGGACGGTCAATTGAGGTAACCCCATCAAATCCTTTCCCTAAATCAATTACAACAGGAGCTCCATTATTATTACTGTTTGGTAAGGTACTCGAAACGAGTGCACCTCGTTCATCAAAAGTTACATTTCCAACCTGTGTATCGAAAATAGTGGTTCCATCAAGTGTCTGTGTAGTTGCTGTAACTGTATACTGACTACCTGGTGCCACTTGAATATCATCTTTTACAAACTCTAAATGCAACTGATTTTTATTACCTAAAGGATCAATAACAGTTGTACTCATAGTAATGGGTTCCACTCCAACACCAACATTTCCTAGAAATTTTGCTTGTGTAGATGCTACAACTGGGTATGTAAGTGCTTCTGGAAAACGTAATTTTTCTTGTGTTGATACTTCTGAAAGTGTGACTTCATCTTGTAATTCTATACTCCCAGAAGCATTAGGAGCCATAGTCCCCAAAACATTAAAACCATCTTTTGTTACAAGGTTGTTATTTGAATCAAAACCAAAAGAACCATTCCTTGTATAAAGAGAATCCCCTTCACCAGAAATAGCGAACCAACCTTCACCTAGGATAGCAAGGTCAGTACTTCTATCTGAAGCTATTAAAGGCCCTTGCTCTCGTATCATACTTGTTGTTTGGACTCTAACACCTGCACCGATAGAACCACCAGATATAGTTCCGGTTGAGATTGCATTTTCGAACATACTCGCAAATTCTGTTGTAGATCCCCGATATCCTACCGTGTTAATATTTGCGATGTTATTTGCCAATACATCAATACCCACAGAACTATTTTGAATTCCTGAGATACCCGTATAAAAAGCTTGAATTGCCATAATAAACTCCTTATCTACTTATATGTACTAATATACTTCTACTATGTCTGCTAAAGGAACATAGTTAGAACCAAGTTTTAAGAATGCTTTTCCATCTTCAAATCTTACTGATTCGATTGGATAAGCTCCAAGTCTTGTTGACTGCTCTTGACCACTTGTATCTAAGTATTTTGAATTGACTTTATATATTGCACTATCAACTCTCATACCGCTAGAATCTAAACCATCCCAAGTAAATTGATACACTCCAGAATTAAGTTGATCTGCTCTTGTTCCATCTGTATTTTTAGGTATCTCAATAGGGATATCTGCTATAAAATTATCTTCAAAGTCAGTAATAGTCACAACTCCAGACTTTATATCTTCAGGAAAGTATACTTCAAATGTAGTATTTGACCCTTCTTCATGAGCAATAGCATTATTACCTAAATCTGCACGTTTTCCAATAGAAGAGATAATTGAAAATTCCTGAGAGCTTTGAAGAGATGCTGAGAGTTTTTCTAAGGCATTATTTGTATTTTGAGTTGACTCTAGTGCAGCTAATTGAGAGGTTTGGTTTAAAATTGTTTCTGAATCTGTTGGTGCTGTAGGATCTTGGTATTGCAACTGCACTAATAATAACTTTAAAAAGTCATCTTTTCCTAATATACTGTTTGGATTACCATCTTTTGCATTTGATCTTTCAGCAGTTAATGCTGCATTTACACCTGTTGAAGTGATTCCCATAATATATCCTTTAAGCGTAGTGCGGAACTACAATTTCCAAAGAGTTTAGAATCTCTTCGTTTTTTTCTTCATTACCGAAGTAGTTGTACTCATCTTTAGCTTCTTTTTCATTTTGAAAATTTCGCTGTTGTTGTCCAAAGCTACCTTGTTCTGAACTAGGTGAGTTGTTATTAAAGTTCAATGAAGCATTATTTATTCCACTATTATTTAACTGCACTTTTAAATCATTTGCATTTAAGGCCAAGGCATTAATCGCAGCATTATTTGAACTAATATTTATATGTAAATTTTTACCACGTTGGATTACTGTTAGTTCAACTGAACCGAGTCTTTGAGGATTAAGTGCCACTTTAATTCTAGTAAAAGGAGACTTATAGTCTTCAATAGCAGTTTTAACATCTGCAGATAAATATTTAGTCATCTGTTTTGCTTCATTTAGTTTTATCTCAAAACTATCTGCCTTTGCGATACTTAAACCATCTAACTTTTGATTTTGTGTACTCTCTTTTGTCTCACCTCTTAAGAGAGTCTCTAAGGATTTACTCACATCCCTTGTAGCTCTTAGTGTACCAATCTTTGTATTCACTAGTTGCTCTGTTGTTATCTCTTTAATGCTTTGTGCTTTAAACAGACGTGTGTCTTTTATCTCTTTAAGTACCTGCTCTACTTTTACTTGTTGAGATAGAACTACAGTACTTTGTTTTACCTCTTCTAAAGTGACCTTTCCAATATCTATTCCAAACTTCTTCGCAACTTGAACCAAACCTTTAAGTGTTTTAGGAAGATTTTCTATCTCTACTTTTTTAAAACCCTCACTAGAGATTATCTTATTTTTGAGATACTCTTTAGCATCTTTTATAAGAACTTTGATCTCTTTATGTGTCAAGTCTTTCGTAGCCTCAGGATTAAGTTCAAGGGGTAATTTACTAGCCTCTTTTTGCTCTCCTTTAAGTAGTTCTAGCAAAGTAGTTGCTTTTATACTTGATGCTTTTGTATCTGCCGACACCTCTTCATCAAGTGCTAAAACTAAGGCACCATTTTGAATGATTTTATCATCTTTTTTTTCACTCACACCACGAAGAAGTTCCGAGAAAGACAATGCTGCCTTTGGATCCTCCTCTTTTGGTGCTATGTTTAAGGGGGAAGATGTTGCAGAAGTCTGAGTTTTACTCTCTAATGAAATCATCTTATAGTCCTATTTTCCCATCATATACCTGGGATTTTTAGTAAATATAGCATATATTGTTCCATTTACTAAAACTATTATACATCTTGCCGATCTTGTGTAGATGAAAATACTTTCCCTTCTTCTTTTATCAACACTACTTTTTAGTGAGCATATTTATGAAAAAAAAATCTCTCCAGAGAATGAAGCCGCAATGAAAAATAAAAAGATAACATGTAGATGGGTATGTGATAAAAAAGTCTATAAAGAACAAAAGATAGCAGATGCTATCTCTTTTTATAGAGGGAGTAAATATTATATATTTAAGAGCGAAGGTTTTACTAGTTTCTAGTAAACTTATCTAAACAGTGAAAGTCATGCTTTAACAATGTACTTGTACTGTCTTATATATATTTATTAGACGTATGGCATCTTCGCCACCTGATTACTCATTTTACTAACTATTAAATGCTACCAGTATACCCTGTTTGAGTTGTGCAATTTTTCCACGAAACTTTCTTATATAAAAGGCTTTTTCTTCAAAAGAAATATTTTGAGCGATATTTACTTTTCGTAGTTCCCTTTCATAATAACGAGAAAGAAAAGTAATAAGCTCTGCATTTAGTGCCTCTTCGTCTGCAAGCACTACAATGCTCTCATCAACCATGATAGACATGAGTTCAGGTGTATCTGTTTTTCCACTTAGGGCTAACGAGAACTCTCGTGAGTGAAACTGAAGCAAAGAGGGCTCAAGGACATCAAGTATCTGATTTATTAGCTCTGGTTTCTCTATAACAGTTTTTATGAGTGCTAACTCCCAAAAATCTTTATGTGAATTTTTTTGGATAAGGGTTGCATTAGTGTTTTGCTGTTGACCTATATTGAGTTTTACTAGTGATGGTGAGATTCCCATACCACCTAAGCGTGAGGCCAGGTATGTTTTGTACTCCTCTTGAAGTAAAGGGGAAAGAGTTTTTAAGTAACTAACCCCCTCACCCATACAAGATTCTTTCTCTTTTGGGTTTGAGAGGTCAAAAAGAGAAAGTATCTCATCTAAAACAAACTCTATAAAAGGTTTTGGATCACGAAACATACTTGCTAACTCTTCAACACGACCATCTTTTACCATATCCGCCGGATCAAGACCACCCTCAAAAACAACAACTCCACCGTTAAAACCACTTGCACTGAGAAGCTTAGAGGCTTTTAAAGCAGCTGCTCGACCTGCCTTATCTCCATCATATGCCATAACAACTCGTGGTGTTCCTTTTCTTAGAAGTGGTAGGTGCTCGACTGTTAGTGCTGTACCCAAAGTTGCAACTGCATTATCAAAACCAGCTTGATGTAGCATAATAACATCTAAATAACCCTCTGTTATAATGATTTCTTGTTTTTTGTACAGGGCTTGTTTAGCTAGATGATATGCATATAGAAGACGTGACTTATTAAAGTAAGGGGTCTCGGGAGAGTTTACATACTTGGCTTGATGTCCAGAAATTGTACGACCACCAAAACCAACAATACTACCATTTGCGGAGTGAATGGGAAAAGTTACACGTTCTATAAAACGAGCATAAGTTTGCTTTCGGCTTGGTTCATATCCAACTACCCCCATATCTATTGCCTCTTTTATAGCAAACTGTTGAGCTCTAATGTAGTTTAAAGTAGCATTAGAATCAGGAGCATAACCAATACCGAACTTCTCAACACTACTCTCATAAATTCCACGTTCTTGTACATAAGATGAGGCTGTTTTATTATGTGTTAAAAGTGTCTGGTACCATTCATTAAGTCTATCCATAACTTGTGAACGCGGTTTGTTATGTTTGTTATCTGTATGTGTAAGTGTGAAGTTATAGTTCTCAGCTAACTTTTCAAGAGCTTCAGGATAGTTGAGTTTCTCATACTCCATAACAAACTTAACACTATCTCCACCAGCACCACATCCAAAACAGTGATATATCTGCTTTTGAGGACTTACTACAAATGAGGGAGATTTTTCATCGTGAAAAGGGCAAGGAGCTTTAAAATTTCCCCCTGCTTTTTTAAGCTCAACATAGTTCCCAACAACATCAACAATATCGAGTCGAGCTTTAAGGGCTTCTATGGAGTCTTGTGCAATCATAAAAGAATTGTACTCTTTAGTGCATTAAATAAGGGTTATACAGTTTGCAATTTTACTCCTAATGCTAAGGGCAAAGTTGCTAGAAGCTCTGAACGAAAAAGGATAAATGCAAGTTCCTCTTTTGTACTGTTTTCATCAATAGCTATATCATGAATTTTAACCTCATTAAATCTCATCTTTTGAGCTATTACATCAATATCTACTTGATCAAGACCATTCTCTTTATTAGACAATTTCTCTTTAATTTTCTCACTTAGATCATCATCAAAATCTAAAGTAAGACTATCAAGAATTTTTTGTTTTTTAAAAAGCTGCTGAATAATTTTGCTTTAATAAGTAGAAAGCTATAATCATAGACTTAAACTTATTGGAGCTCAAAAAATGAATAGAAAAAAGATTTATAACCCTGAATCTACTGAAAATGTCAACGATAGAAAAATTTTCGGTGGTAACCCAACGGGTATTTTTGAGCTTAACAATATCAAATATCAGTGGGCATATAATCTTTGGGAAATGATGTTAAATAACACATGGTTTCCTAAAGAAGTAGATATGACACGTGATGTAAATGACTACAAAAATCTTACAACAGCAGAGAGAACAGCCTATGATAAGGCTCTTTCACAGTTAATATTTATGGATTCCCTTCAGACAAATAATATAATAGATAACATCAACCCTTATGTTACTTCTCCAGAAGTGAACCTTATCTTAGTACGGCAGTCATTTGAAGAAGCACTGCATTCACAATCTTATGCAGTTATGGTTGACAGTATTTCAACAAATAGCGAAGAGATTTATGAGTTATGGCGTAGAGATATGATGCTAAAGACTAAAAATGATGCTATTGCTAAGATATATCTAGAACTAGCAAAAAATCCAACTGAAACAAACTTTGTTAAAGCATGTTTTGCGAACCAGATACTCGAAGGTATTTACTTCTATAGTGGATTTACTTACATCTATACTCTTGCTCGTTCAGGAAAGATGTTAGGAAGTGCACAGATGATTCGTTTTATTCAACGCGATGAAGTAACACACTTAGTTCTTTTTCAAAACCTTATAAATACACTACGTAAAGAAAGAGCAGAACTTTTTACACCAGAGCTTAAAGCAGAAGTGATAGAGATGTTTAAAGAGGCCGTTACATTAGAGACTGAGTGGGGACAGTACATCACTCAGGGACAAATTTTAGGTCTTACAGATGACATCGTTGAGCAGTATATTAAGTTTCTTGCAGATGAAAGACTCGCTGCTGTTGGTTTTGATAAACTTTATAATGTTAAAAATCCTATCAAGTGGGTAGATGATTTTGCTAAGTTTAACGACCAAAAAACAAACTTCTTCGAAGGAACTGTGACAAACTACTCAAAGGGTAGTTTGACTTTTGACGATGACTTCTAGCACGAGTGAGCAGAATCTCTGCTCGCTTCTTTTTGAAACAAGTCCTAACTACTCCACAAACCTCCAAACACTACTACAGCTTATAGAGCAGACTAATACTAACACAATAATACTCGCTCATGAAGTTTGCCTTACTGGTTTTGACTATGGGAACATGCAAAAAGCTACAGACTTTAGTTTGTATGCTACAGAAGAACTTCTCAGTGCCTCCAAAGATAAAACAATAGTTTTAACAATGCTAGAAAAAAGAGAGGGTGGAATTTTTAATGTAGTCAAGGTTTTTCATAATGGAAAAATTTTGCATGAGAGGGCCAAAGCTAAGTTGTTTCGACTCGGTAATGAAGAGAAGTATCTGAGAGAGGGAGATAATGAATCCTTTGAGATTTTTGAGATAGATGGTATCAAAATAGCCATTTTTATCTGTTTTGAGCTGCGTTTTAAAGAGTTGTGGATAAAAGCTGAGGGTGCAGATGTGATTTTAGTACCTTCTTGGTGGGGGAAACCACGCGAGGAGCATTTTAAAACACTAATACAAGCTTTAGCTTTAATGAATGAGTGTTATGTGGTAGCTGCTGATGCACTAAACACAGAGTGCAGTGCGATGAGTGCAATCATAACACCACAAGGGGAAGTGACCCTAAATGGGAATAAACCTTGCTTAATACAGAAATATAATCAAAAAAATATAGCTTTAATGCGAAGATATATTGACATAGGTATAAACTAGTTTGAATAAAATTACAGCAACAAGAACAGCACGAATGGTAGACGAGATAGAGAAGATATTTTCATTATCCCCAGAGGTAAAAGAGGCAATGGCTAAAACAAATAGAGAAGAATTTGTTGCAACAGGTTTTAAGCATAGTGCTTACAAACTCGATGCCCTTCCAATAGGAGAAGCTCAATTTATAAGTTCACCTTTAACTGTGGCAAAAATGACAGAGTATCTTTTCCCTCATGGGGCAGATAAAGTCCTTGAAATTGGTTGTGGTAGTGGTTATCAAGCGGCTGTTCTTGCACAACTTTTTCGTGGTGTTTTTAGCATTGAGAGAATAGGATCACTTATTATTCAAGCAAAAAAACGTTTTAAAATTCTAGGACTTCACAACATTCACACACGAACAGATGATGGACAAAATGGTTGGATATCTTATGCACCATATGACCGTATACTCTTCTCAGCAAGCGCAAAAGAGATACCAGCTAAACTCTTTGAACAGTTAGCAGATGGTGGAATTCTTGTCGCTCCCATGGAGAAAGATGGAAAACAAGTAATTACAAGATTTATCAAAAATGGCGAGAACATAGAAGAAGAAGAACTAGAAGATTGTGACTTTGTTCCTGTTTTAGATGGAGTACAGAGATAGTGTATAAATAAAGGTTTTTTATAGTAATATAAAATATAAATAAGAGTATGTACTGCTACTTGCCGTTACATATTTATTAAACTCTTTAGGTGGATTTATGGAAGAAGTATATGGTATAAAATACACTAAACCAGAAGTAGTTTTACTTCAGGATACCGGTATTGGGGTAGCAGAGACTGCTGCACGCACTTGTTATGACTCTTTTTCAAATAGTGAAAACCTAGTCATTAAAAACCTAGAGACACAGATGCCAGATGATGGTATGCTTTGTGAATTAAATGCTATTGATGACTCAGCTCTTTTAGATGACCTAGCCTGGACATACTTTCATCACTCGATTCTAGAACATGCAAATCTCTCTTTTTTAATCCGTGGAACTTCTCGTGGGGTACTTCAAGAACATGCTCGTCACCGTATTCAAGCTATAAGTGTACGTAGCACTCGTTATACCATGAGTGGCCTTATTAATGCTTTTGTAGCATCACATCAAGGTGGGGGTAAAGAGTTTTTTATAGATACCGTACTTACTTACGATATGTTTGTTGTTAGTGATGATGCATACAACCGATTAGAAATTGGTGCTATGTATGATAAGCTTGCATTTCAAAAACAGATAGTAAAAAATTTTTATGCTATTAGTGTTGCAAAAAGTTCCCTTCCCTTTTTAGAAGAGTTTGTAGGTGATAGTGCTAAATTATATAAAGCATTACAAGCTGGAAAGAAAAAACGCAATGTTGGTGATGCTTTTAAACATATTATCTCTGATAATGTAAAAGTAGACATGGTAGTGACTTTTAACCTCAGGAGTCTCAAAAACTACTTTACACTTCGCGATAGTGGTGCTGCATTTTTTCAGATACAGTGGTTAGCACAAGCGATGATGAATGTGACACCTAAAAAGTATCTAGATTTAATTATAAAGAAGAAAAATGTATAAATATATACTATTTACTGCCTTAGTACTAAGTGGTTGTGCATATTTTACAATAAATAGCACTATGTGCGATCAAGTAGCTCGTGATCCAGGTGCAACAATACCTCAAGAGTGTAGGGACTATAATAAAAAAGATGCTGACAAGGCTTTCCATAAAGTTGTAGAAGAGAAAAAAATATCTGATAAAGATATAAAATTTGCTAAAGAAGAAAATGAATAATGGGAAATAGAAGTACTATATGTGAACTATGTGGTAGTGATAATAACATGACTGTAGTTGAGCTCCCTGTAAGTAATGCAAGTGAAGAACAGAGTATATACCTTTGTGCAAACTGTAATTCTCAGATAGAGTCTGGTGACTTAGATGAGATATATTTTAACTGTTTAAACGACTCAATGTGGTCTGAAACACCAGCAGTAAAGATAATGTCATATATCCTTTGGAATAGACTAGGTCGTCAAGATATGATAGAGATAATGTACTTAGAAGAAGATGAGTTAAAGTTAGCAGAGCAAGCTGTAAATCTAGAAGCAAGCAAGCTAGTTTATAGAGATGCAAATGGTGTTGAACTTAAAACGGGTGACTCTATAGTCATACTTAAAGACCTTGAAGTTAAAGGTGCTGGTTTTACTGCTAAACGAGGAACAACAGTAACTCGTATAGGATTAGCTCCTGGTGATGTTAGTCATGTTGAAGGTCGTGTGAATGGCACAAAAATTTTTATCAAAACAGAGTTTATAAAGAAAGCATAATGAAAAGAGAAGATAGATTTCATAAGATAGATAAAGACTTTCGTAATCCCTTCGCAAGAGATAGGGACCGTATAATCCACTCTAGTTCATTTCGTAAACTTGAGTATAAAACACAGGTCTTTTTAAACCATGAGGGTGATTTCTTTCGTACTCGTCTAACTCACAGTATTGAGGTTTCACAAATTGCACGCTCTATCACTTCAGCTTTAGGGCTTAATGAGTCTTTAGCAGAAGCTATAGCCCTAGCACATGACTTGGGACATACTCCTTTTGGTCATGTTGGTGGTGATACCTTAGATGAATGTTTAAAAGCAGATGGTTTTAGTAATGGTTTTGAGCATAACTTTCAGAGTTTCCGTGTAGTTTCTCGTTTAGAAAAACGCTATAAAGATTTTGATGGACTTAACCTTACTTTTGCTACTTTAGAAGGTATACTCAAACACTCTTATCCATATCATAAGTCTTTTTTGCCACCTTCGATTCATGAGCTGTTTAACTTAGATAAACATCCTTCTTATGAAGCGATGATAGTAGACCGAGCTGATGAAATAGCCTATACAAGTCATGATATAGATGATGGTGTAAACTCTGGATTAATTAGTTTTGATGACTTAAAAGAGAGTGAGTTAGTTTGTGAGATACTTGCAAAGGTTAAGGCCGAAGGTGTGGGTACAGAAAATGATGAGATGTTTCGTTATAGATTTAGTTCGCATCTTATCAATCATCTTGTATATTCACTCTTAGAGCACTCTGCACCACGACTCAAAGACAATACAAATGAAACACCAATCGGTATGAGTAAAGAGCTAGAGACAAAACTTAAAAAACTTAAAAAACTTATGTTTACTAAGATGTACAAACATAAAAATATCGTACGAAAAATGTATGCAGGAAAGCAGGCTATAAAAGGTCTTTATAATGGACTGATGGAAGATGATAAAATGCTTCCAGAGTTTTACTATAAAAAACTTTCATCTCGAAAAAAACATAGAGTTATAGCAGATTATATAGCGAGCATGAGTGATAGATATGCTCTTAATTTTTATAATGAAATGTATGGAAAACTTTGATCAATAAAAAAATTTAAATTAATTTAAGACTTGGAGATTATTTATATGCCAAAAATATTAATATCACTAGTAATTACTTCAATATTATTTTCATCACTTTTTGCTATTACTGATATTGCACCAGTCGACTTTGAAGACAAACCTACAGGATTTTCTGGCTCTGTTTTTGGTTCTTTCAAAATAAAGAGTGGAAATACAAATAAAGAAGAAGCCGATTATGGTGGTCGAATTCAATACGATTCTAAAAAAAATATCACATGGTTACAAGCTAATATAGAGAGAGGAACTGCTCGTGATATCATTACTGAAGATAGTATTTTTCTTCATCTACGCCATATTTCCCAACTTTATACACAAGATTGGGCAATCGAATATTATGCTCAATACAAACATGATGAATTTAAAAGTATTAAGAATCGTACTTTATATGGAATAGGCTCTCGTTATAGATTAGTTAATTCAAAAAAGTATGGTAAATTGTTTTTAGGTGTTTCTGCTCTAACTGAAAATATTAACTATCTCACTTCTATTAATAATGTAGGATTAAACCCTGATGAATACAATTACAGAATAAGTTCTTATATTTCATATAAAAAACCTATTAATAATACCTTTGATATAAGTCTTTTAACTTATTATCAACCAAAAATAAATAATACATCTGACTTTATGACTTCTACTTCATCTGAGATGACTATACATCTCACAAAGGTAATAGATTTAAGCTATATAATGTCTTTTGATTATGATTCAACTCCTGCCATTGATATTAAAAAAACAGATATAGCCCAAAAGTTATCTTTCATATATCGCTTTGGTAAAGATGATCCAGTTAGCACATACACAGAAAATTTACTTAAATAAACATGCAAAGATTCACATTCAAGTCTAGACTTACATTTGATTATCTTGGACATGTTACAACCTAGGATAATCAAGAGACTGCTAATAACTATCATCTATTACAGATATCTCACAAGATATTTTATTGAATAACCGTCTTTAGTCAAATACATTCTAACGCTTTTAAAATATCGCATAGCACTTAATACTAGGTTTTGGTGTTTGGTATACCTTAGGTGATACGAAAAACAATTATATGGAGTTTCTCTGGTACTCCTGTATTTGTATACACAATGTATGACAGGATTACTGAAGGAAGTAAGATAGCTAACTTTTCACCAGCACTTGAGTTAAACACTAGATATACCAATAAAGCTGAAGGCACTTACAAACATCATATGTTTATAACCTGTGAAAATAAATTGTCTATACATTTAGACTTAGCTATTATAGGTGTTTTGGATTATATTTAAACCCTAAAATAAAAGCGGATAATATTGTAGCAGACCCAAATAATTTTCAACTATTAGTAGGTATCGGAATTAGATTTTAGATTTGTAGAGGTTTTCTTATGTAGTGAAACGAGTCTCCCGAAGGAGAAACGCTTACAGGCGTGATTCGTAACGTCTCATCATATAAAGACGCTTAAGCATTTTCTTACGAGAAGCTATTTTGAATTTCTTACGTTTTTCAGTTTCCGTTTCATGGAAACGGCGAGCACGAGCTTCAGTAACGATTAAGTTACGGTCAGTCTGCTTTTTGAAACGACGGTAAGATGCATCAAAATTATCATCATGGCGTAGTACAATACCAGGCATATCACATCACCCACTTTCTTTTTAAATTTGATTGAAATTATAGCATAAAATATAGCATAAAATAAAAGATTTGAAAATTAATCTTTTTTACAGTAGTTATTTACTTTAAAAAGAGGGTTAAATGGACAAAATCTGATAAGATCTGTTAAAAATAGAACTGCCCAATTTCTACTACTTCCCTCTTTTTTGACTCTATACATAATACTTCTCTCATCCGCTTAAAGTACCCTGTTACAAGAGGTTCTAATAGCTTCAAAGTATTACATATACAGAGTTCATATTTGCATTTCAGTAAAAAGAGTACCTTCATTCTGCTTATATAACTTAAAGTTTTTGCATCTAATCTCTTTTAAAGTTAAAATGTATAACAATATCATTGTATAAGTTATAGCATAAAAGGAATGATATATAAAAAAGTTATTTTTAGTACTAGTTTTGGGTATCAGTTCATTGTTTGCTTTAAGCATGAGTGAATGGCTTAATGATGCAAATAAAACAACTCAAACATACCAAGTGAAAGCTAAAAACAAAGTGCACACGAAATGTGCTGTTGGTAAGTGTGGTTCTAAACAAACTTCAAAAAGTAGTGCTTCTAAATGTGGTACTGTCAATATCCCAACTCATTAGGAACGTAAATGGAATATTTAACACTTTTTTTAAATGCTCTTGTAGATTTAAGTAATGCAATGGCTCCTTACATTTTGTTTGGACTAATTTTTGCAGGAATATTACATGAGTTAGTACCAGATACTATTGTTAAAAATCATCTAGGTAAAGATTCTGTATGGTCAGTGATTAAAGCTACTATATTTGGTATACCTTTACCTGTCTGTTCTTGTGGAGTTATCCCTCTTGCTATAAGTATAAAAAAGAGTGGTGCTAGTAATGGCTCAACACTCTCTTTTCTTATCTCAACTCCTATTACTGGTGTTGATAGTATTTTAGCTACATACGGTATATTTGGCTGGGCATTTACTATTTACCGTGTAATTACCTCTATAATTATCTCTATTATTTCTGGAATCTTAGCAAACTTTTATGGGGAAAAAGAAGAAGAGTTAGTCAAAGAAGTTAAACCGGTATTTAGTATCACTAGACCAACAGTTTCAGGACAAGGTGTTATGAGTTTTTCAGTCAGTCAAGCACCAAAAGCACTAGTTATAGAAGAAAAGGATTGTTGTTCTTCTCTTAGTGTTGAGAAAAAGAGTTTCACTAATCTCATACAAGATGCCTTCATTTATGCTTTTGGAAAACTTCTGAGTGATATTGCTTTACCTCTTTTAGTAGGGCTTACACTTGGTGCTTTTATAGCAATTGCTATTCCTGAGAACTTAAGTATACTTCTTTTAGAGTACTCATGGCTTTCATACATTATAGTTATAGTTATTGCAGTTCCTATGTATGTATGTGCGACAGCATCTCTTCCCATAGCTGCTGGACTTATACTAGCAGGTGTAACTCCTGGTGCTGCATTTGTCTTTCTCTCAGCAGGACCTGCTACAAATACAGTAACAATCGGTGTAGTTAAAAAAATGCTTGGCACTCGTACTCTGTATATTTATCTCGGGACTATTATTATTGGTTCAGTACTGTTTGGATTTGGACTTGATTATATTTTAAGTGGTGTGGATGTTAAAGACTTAGTTCATATCCATGAAGAGGTAAGTTTAATAGCAATGATTTCAAGTGTAGTGCTTTGGACTTTTGTTCTCTACTATATGCTCAAGCCTTATTTAAACAAAAAAGATGAATCTGATGGCGAGAGCTGTTGCTCTTCTTAGGGTATACTTAGGTTACAAGTAGAACTTAATCTCTTACGATTATGATACTACAAGAACTTTTTTTATACCTCTTCGACAGATATAAATAGACTTATACCTATCGTTATGCAGTTTTTTTACATAAATTTCTAATTTTAACAATACATTTTAATATAAAAAAGGACATATAATGATATATAAAATCTCAACAGATACCCCCTTAGAGCAAGTAAAAAAAGAATTAGCAGAGCACTCAAAAGAGAATGGTTTTGGAGTACTTGGTTCTTACGAATTTAAAAAAATTCTTCAATCAAAAGGATTCCCAATAGACAAAGACATTACTGTTTATGAGATATGTAACCCAAGTGCAGCACAAGAAATACTTGAGGGTATTCCAGAGATGTCAGTATTTTTACCTTGTAGACTCTCTATATATGAAGAAAACTCTAAAACAGTCATCGCAACAATAAATATGAAAACACTTGTTGATTCTATGGATGTAGATGTAGCTTTTAGAGAGCATATATATAGTATCTATGCATATCTAGAAAACATAATGAAATCATGGAAGTAAAATAAAATATTAATTTTAGTTCCTTCCCTTATGGGAATACTTCAAGCTAATCAAGAGCTAAAGAAAAAAAGTATTTCTTCAGCTACAGGTGAACTTCATTATACTCATCCTAGAATTAGAGCTACATATAGAAATATAAGACTGAATCTATCATATCTTTTTACATACAAAAACTATAAGCATTCATTAATTTCAAATACGACTAATACACTAGAAGGTGGTCTCTTTTCTTATATGAAGAATATGATTATTTTAGATCGTGGACTTAGTAAAAATATGAAGTTGAATTGAGTAGATTTTTATCTTGTGAATTATATAAAAAAGTAGAAAATAAACACCGGTTTTTTTAATTAAATAAACTCTTAAAACTCTTTATTTAAATCCTTTATATTTTATAAGTATATAAAGTCTGTATCTGTTTTGTATCAGTTTTTAGGAAATGTTTGATTCAAGAATATTTTAGGGGTAAAGAAAAAGTTCCACAGAAAGAATTCTGTGGAATATATATAAATCTATTTAGGTTGTTTACGAGAATGACGCTTACGCTCAGCTTCTGTTAAAAACTTCTTACGAATACGAATAGACTTAGGAGTGATCTCAAGAATTTCATCATCTTCAATCCACTCTAGAGCACGCTCTAAAGACATATCACGAGGTGGAATAAGTTTAATAGCTTCATCAGCACCAGATGAACGAACATTTGACTGTGCCTTACCTTTAATAGGGTTAACAACTAAATCATTATCACGTGAGTGCTCACCAACAATCATACCTTCATAAACTTCAGTCTGAACACCGATGTAAAGAGTACCACGATTTTGAATACCAAAGAGTGAGAATGCAAGAGTAGATCCAGCAGTCATAGATACAAGTGCACCATATGAACGAGACTCAACGCCACCACTATAAGGGCGAAATTCTATGAAAGAATGATTCATAACACCCTCACCTTTAGTATCAGTTAAGAACTGACCACGGAAACCAATTAATGCACGAGCTGGAATTTCAAACTCAATACGTTGGAAACCTTGACCCATTGGAAGCATTGATTTCATTTCAGCTTTTCTTTTACCAAGACGCTCGATAACACCACCTGAAAGATCTTCAGGAACATCGATAACTAAATGCTCAAATGGCTCACATTTAACACCTTCGATCTCTTTAACGATAACTTCTGGACGAGAGATAGAGAACTCAAAATCTTCTCTACGCATGTTCTCAGCAAGAACAGTAATTTGAAGCTCACCACGACCTGAAACTTTAAATTTACCTTCACCAACTACTTCAAGTTTCATTGCAACATTTGTGTTCATCTCAAACTCTAAACGCTCACGAAGTTTGTTTGAAGTAACATGCTTACCTTCTTGACCAGCAAGAGGAGAGTCATTAACAGCAAATACAACAGTAAGAGTAGGCTCTTCAACATGCATAGGGTCAAGTGCTACAGGATTATTAATATCAGCAACAGTATCACCAACATTAACAGTCTCCATTCCAGCAAATGCAACAATATCACCAGCTTCAGCTTGCTCAATTTCCATACGGTTTAGTCCGAGAAAACCGATAAGTTTAGATATCTTACCCTTAACCATTTCGCCATTAGCTTTTGCAAGCATAATGTTATCACCCTTGTTAACAGTACCGTTAAAAATACGGCTAATACCGATTTTACCAACATAGTTATCATAATCAAGTGTGAAAACTTGTGCTTGAAGTGAGTTAGCCGCGTCACCTAGAGGTTCAGGAACATCGTTAATAATTGCATCAAAAATACAAGTAAAATCTCCATCAGGATCTGACATATCCATTTTAGCTATACCATCACGAGCAGCAGCATAGATGACAGGGAAATCTTGTTGATCATCAGTAGCACCCATATGATCAAATAGGTCAAACATCTCATCAACAACACGATCTGGCTCAGCAGAAGGTTTGTCAATCTTATTAATTACAACAATTGGTTTGATACCAAGTGCAAGCATCTTTTTAACAACAAACTTTGTTTGAGGCATAACACCTTCATAAGCATCAACAAGAACTAAAACACCATCAACCATCTTAAGAACACGCTCAACTTCACCACCGAAGTCAGCATGTCCGGGAGTATCGATAATGTTAATCTTATAGCCATTATAACGAATAGCAGTATTTTTAGAAAGGATTGTGATTCCACGCTCTTTTTCGATGTCATTACTATCCATAGCTCTTTCATCATGTTGCTCATGGTCGCCAAATGTACCAGATTGTTCTAGTAAACCATCAACTAGTGTAGTTTTACCGTGGTCAACGTGAGCGATAACGGCAATGTTTCTTATTTTTTGCATAAAGGTATCCTTTTGGAATATTTTGCGAATTATACCTAAATAATTATAATATTTATGTAAAATAAGTGATATACTTATATACTAAAGGTTTAATGTAGAAAATAGCATAGTTTCATAAATGATTTTATTCTATTTTTCCAAGAAAATAGTTTAAATAATTTTTGTTTATTTAAGTTTTACAAGAAAATATAAAGAGTAATATGTTTGATTATCCGAATAAATTAAATATTATATTTAACAAACTGTATTTATTTGGAATAAAACCTATAATAGTAGGTGGTTATCTCCGCGATAAGATCCTAGATATGGATTCAAAAGACATTGATATCGAACTTTATGGGATTGACTCTTTAGATATCCTAGAAACTATTCTACAAGAGTTTGGTGAAGTTCACACTGTTGGTAAGAGTTTTGGTGTGTGTAAACTTGATTTTGATGACCTAGAGATAGATTTTTCCCTTCCTAGAAGTGACTCTAAAATATCTAAAGGACATAAGGGTTTCAGTATAATAACTGATAAAAGTCTAGATTTTAAATCTGCTGCCAGTCGGCGTGACTTTACTATAAATGCTATGGGTTATGATGTCAAAGAGAAAAAACTACTCGATCCATATGGTGGTCAAAAAGATCTACATAATAAAATACTTCGTGCTGTAGATATAGATAAATTTGCAGAAGATCCATTAAGGATACTTAGGGGCATACAATTTAGTTCAAGATTTAACTTTGTACTAGATGAGTTACTTTTAAGGATTTTTTATAAGCTTATAAATAAAAATATTCTTAAAGAACTACCAAGAGAGCGGATATATGAAGAGCTAAAAAAGATGTTTTTAAAGTCCTCTTCTCCGTCTATAGGATTACTTTTACTCAAACGGCTGCATCTTATGGAGTACTTTGGATTTAGTGAAAACTATGAGCAAGTTGATTATTTCTCAAAACATAAAACTTTAGATGAAAAGCTGAACATACTTATATTTTTATCTTTGATATACACACAAAAAACGCTGAAACTCATTGAAAAACTTAGTAAAGAGCAAAAACTATTAACAGGTATAGCTCTTTATATAAAAGTACAAAAAGATTTTAATATAAATGACTCTACTGTGTATACACTATATTCATTAGCCAAAAAAGTAAACATAGAGTTCTTTCTTCTATATCTTGATGCCTATCATTGGGGTAAACAAACACTTCAAATCAATATACTCAGGAATAAAGCTAAAAAGTTATGTATATTTAACTCTCCGTTACCTGCACTTATTGAAGGAAAAGAGCTAATAAAATACGGACTTGCCCCATCAAAAAAGTTTAGTGTGATTTTATTCCAAGCTTATGAAGCACAAAAGAAGGGAAAGTTTAAAACTTCAAAAGAGGCACAAAAATGGTTAAAAACTTATCTAGTTTCACTTTCATAAACTTGCTTTAAAATACTTGAGTACTTTCCTTGAAGATACTCTATATCAAACTCTTTTTCCGCAATATAAGCTTCTTTAGTTGCTATATTTTTCATCCAAGACTTCAAATTCTTATCTTTAGCCATATACAAAAACTATCAATAATAGTACTATTAATCTACATCTTCTCATATATCGCATACTGTTGTGTACTCATTATCAAATCCTTCAAAAGCAATGATAAAATTTCCACTTTTGATATATCCAAGAAAAAAGTTTTCACTTTTTAAGGTCCCTAAGTACTCAGGGACCTTAAGAGCCACCTCTCGTAAAACTTATCACTATTTTTAATTCCATAGAACGAATTAATAGCATCAAGCTTGTCTATACTGATAAGAATGAGAGTATCTTCTTTCTTTTTTTTAGTTTTTCTTTGAGGTATTTAAAAGATCTTCATATGTAACTCTTTTATTTATATCGTCTATTATCTTTACATCAAAATCATTATAGAGAAGATATAAAATAAATACTAAAGGCTAAAATAAGACCAAAAATAAGCAGTCCCGTCCTAAGTACTAACCTAAAATGGTACTCTCTCTCTTTGGTTTATGGCAGTAACATGAAAAGTTCCTAAACGTCGAGGTGTTTTACATCTTTTGCATGTGTTTCAATATAGTTACGTCGTGGTTCAACTTCATCACCCATAAAGAGTGTAAATGCATCACTAGCAACCTCTGCATC
This sequence comes from Sulfurimonas sp., assembly GCA_003978465.1. Taxonomy (GTDB): domain Bacteria; phylum Campylobacterota; class Campylobacteria; order Campylobacterales; family Sulfurimonadaceae; genus Sulfurimonas. Next base: position 20,748 of record QNZS01000062.1, read on the forward strand.
ATCAATAGTTACTTGAAGAAGTACACGGTTTTCAGGTGTCATTGTTGTTTCCCAAAGTTGATCAGGATTCATTTCACCAAGACCTTTGTAGCGCTGGATATAAGAACCCTTACGTGCAAAATCTTTCAAGCTTTCAAGTACTTTTAAAATATCTTCATCAAAGTTTAAATCCCACTCTTGAATCTTCTTATATACAAAGTCAGCTTCAGTAAAATGAGGTGCTGTGAAAAGATCATCATTAATAAGTAACTCTTCCATTCCACCCTGAGTTTGTACAAAAAGGTGAATTTCATTTGTCTCTTCATTAATAGTTTTTGTAAGTATATTATTATCGATACTTTCTAAAAATATTTCAATTTTTACATATAACTCTTTTGCTCCAAGAGAAATTAAATCAGGGTTTTCAATAAAGTGACGGATGAGACTAACAAGTGCATAACGACGCTCTAGTGCATTTAAACTTCCAGCATAATGATCAACCATTTTAAAGTAAGAAAGTAGGTCATTGTGTCCTAAAGTTTGGTTCTCTAAAGACTCTATACCGTTATCAATTAAAAAGTCATTCATCTCTCTATCGTCTTTAAAGTAAATTTCTTTTTTACCTTTTTTATAACGATATAATGGTGGCTGTGCTAGGTAAAGATACCCATTTTCTACTACAGTACGGAAATGTCTAAAGAAGAAAGTCAAAAGAAGTGTTTGGATATGGCTACCATCAACATCCGCATCGGTCATAATAATAAGCTTGTGATAACGAAGTTTCTCTTCATTAAACTCTTCACCTATTCCACAACCCATAGCTGTAATCATATTTGTAATTTCATCAGATTTAAGAATTCTATCTAAACGTGCTTTTTCAACATTTAAAATCTTACCCTTAAGTGGTAAAATTGCTTGAAAAACACGGTCACGACCCATTTTTGCTGAACCACCCGCAGAATCCCCTTCTACCAGGTAAAGCTCGCAGATACTTGCATCTTTCGACTGACAATCAGCTAGTTTACCAGGAAGTGTTCCTACTGACATACTATCTTTTCTACGAGTTAAATCTCTAGCTTTTTTAGCCGCTTCTCTACCACGTGCTGCTGCAAGTGCTTTAGAAACTATAGCTTTAGCTTGAATAGGATTCTCTTCAAAATATTTAGAAAGTGCTTCACCTGTTGCTTTTTGAACTAAAGGACGTACATAGGTATTCCCTAGTTTACCTTTTGTTTGACCCTCAAACTGAGGCTCTGGAACACGAGCAGAAACTATAGCAATTAAACCTTCTCTTACATCATCACCAGATATTTTGACATCTTTCTCTTTAGCTGCACCATTTTTAGAGTTATAATTAGAGATAGCACGTGTCAATGCCGCACGAAAACCAGCTTCGTGTGTTCCACCATTTGGAGTTCTAATATTGTTTACAAAAGATGCTAGTTTTTCTTCATATGATTCATTGTACATTAAAGCTACATCAAACTCTATGTCTTCAACTTTTTTAGTGAAGCTATAAACACTTGCGACTGTAGCTTTTTTATTCATGTCAGTAACATACTGAGCGATTCCACCCTCAAAATGATAGACCTCATTAGTTCCATCACGTTCATCGTTAAACTTAATCGTTATAAATGGATTGAGATATGCAAGTTCTTTAAAGCGTTTTGAGAGATATTCATATTCAAAAGTAATAGTATCAGTAAATATAGTAGGATCCGCTGCAAACTCGATAGTAGTACCTGTTTTTCGGCTTTTTCCAATTACAGCTAATACTTCTTGAGGAATACCCTCTTTAAAGTCTTGTTCAAAAATTTGACCTTCACGATAAATAGTCATTTTAAGGTCACACGAAAGTGCATTTACAACTGAAACACCAACCCCATGAAGCCCACCAGATACTTTATAAGTATCTTTATCAAACTTACCACCAGCATGAAGTACTGTAAGAACAACTGTAGCTGCAGATATACCCTCAGTTGGGTGCATATCTGTAGGAATACCACGACCATTATCTGAAACCTTACAAGTTCCATTTTTTGTCAAAGTTACATTAATAGTATCACAGTGACCAGCCATTGCCTCATCAATAGAGTTATCAATAACTTCGTAAACTAAATGGTGTAATCCTCGGTGACTTGTATCACCAATGTACATACCAGGACGTTTTCTAACAGCTTCTAGTCCCTTAAGGACTTTAATATTACTAGCACCGTAATTTTCCATTTATAACTCCGTTTACATAATTGGAGCTATTCTACCTAAGTTTTACTAAAAATAATATTTATAGAAAATAAAAAAGGTCTATTAATCAAATTTATTTCATTTTACTATTTTTCTTATCTATACAATGGTAAACAACAAGTTGAATACTACTTTATACTAACATTAACTGATTAAAATAATGGATTTTCTACTTGGGAAGGTGAAAGTGGAAAAGCTGTCGCTTGGTAAATTTATAAAATATCTCTACCATTAATGGTAGAGATATTTATTTAGATTACTATAGGCATAACAACTGTCTTAAAGTTCTCATCACTTAGTATAAAAGGTAAGTTACCCTCATTAAGTCCTATATTAAACTCAGAATTATTTATACTTCCTAAAAAGTCTAATAAATAACGTGAATTAATTGCTAAAGAAAATGGTTCACTAAATCCAGTTGCAAAACCTATCTCAGTTTTTGCTTCAATATTATCATCACTTAAACTCTCAAATGTAATAACATCTCTTAAAAATGTAATCTTTAAATCAGAAGAAATTGTAGTTATCTGTTTAATAGAATCAATCATTACTGCTTTAGGTAGTAATAAAGAAGTTTTTATCTCTTTTGGGATTATGCGTGAATATTCAGGAAATTTACCATTTATAAGTTTTGTAAAAAAAGTATACTGAGCAGAGTGAATAATTAGGTTAGTATCATCATAATACAATTCTATATTGTCAAAGAAAAGTTTTTGAATTTCTATGATAGCTTTTTTAGGAATAATAATACTTAGTTCACTTTGGCTAGCATTTACAATATTTACTACTGCTAAACGACGAGTATCAGTTGATGCAAAGTTTATACTATCCATTTTAATATCAATTAAGGCACCATTTAACTCAAATTTAGGATTATTAGTATCTATAGCAGGGGTAATCTTTTTTAATGACTCTATGAGAGTATGTGACTCTATTGATATACGAGCTTTTCCTTCATATGATGGAAACTCTGGAAAGTCATTAAAAGAGAATGTAGGTAGTTTAAAGTTAGAATGACCTTGAGTTATATGAAGAGTGTCATTTTTTACTTCTAAGTTAATGTTTCCATCTTTTAGTATACGAACGATATCTAAGAACTTTTTACCATTAGCAGTAATACTTCCTTCTTTTTCAATATTTACATTATCTGTAGTAACTAAAAAACC
>QNZS01000033.1 GCA_003978465.1 Sulfurimonas sp.
AAAAGAGTATGAAATTCAAGCTATCAAATATATAAATATTTTTTCTCTTAAAAAAAATATTCGTACTAAAAAAGAGTTTACTTTTCATTAGAGTGGATATTGTAAACAATTTTAGTCTCTCAACAAACATTGAGTGAAGACAATCTAGTAGGAGTGGCAAAGCTTTACCCCTACTAGTCTTTAAAAGAACATTTACTCATATTTAGATATAATCCATTTTTAAAACCAAAAATTTAATTTTTAGGATTCCATAGTGAGCCAACAACTAGATAATATCGAAGAACAACTTTCAAACCATAAGTTAAGTGAAGATGACTACACACATATAAAAGAGATACTCAAACGCGAGCCAAATCTTGTAGAGCTAGGTATTTTCTCAGCTATGTGGTCTGAGCACTGTTCTTATAAATCTTCAAAAGTCCACTTAAAAGGCTTTCCTACTAAAGCGCCTTGGGTTATACAAGGTCCTGGTGAGAATGCTGGTGTTATCGATATCGGTGATGGTTATGCGGCTGTATTTAAGATGGAATCACATAATCACCCTTCATTTATAGAACCATACCAAGGTGCTGCAACAGGTGTTGGTGGAATTATGCGTGATGTATTTACTATGGGTGCTCGTCCTGTGGCATCTTTAAATGCACTGCGTTTTGGTGACATTACTAAAGATAATAAAGTATCTGCACACCAGCGTTACTTAGTTCGTGGTGTAACTGAGGGTATTGGTGGTTATGGTAACTGTATGGGTGTACCTACTATTGGTGGTGAAGTGAGTTTTGATGAGTGTTATAACGGTAACATTCTTGTAAATGCTTTTAATCTTGGTATCGCAAAAAGTGATGAAATTTTTCTTGGAGTTGCTGAGGGTATTGGAAATCCAGTAATGTATGTTGGTGCAAAAACAGGTAGAGATGGTCTTGGTGGAGCAGTAATGTCGTCTGATAGCTTTACTGAAGAGTCCAAATCACTTCGTCCTACTGTCCAAGTTGGAGATCCATTTACAGAAAAATTGCTTTTAGAAGCTTGTATGGAACTTTTTAAGACTGATTATGTTGTAGGTATTCAAGATATGGGTGCTGCTGGACTTACTTCATCTTCATTTGAGATGGCTGGACGTTCTGGTGCTGGTATGATCATGCACCTAGATAAAATTCCTGCTCGTGAAGAGAACATGACTCCTTATGACTTTATGCTGAGTGAGTCTCAAGAACGAATGCTTTTATGTGCTAAAAAAGGTTCAGAACAAGCGATTATTGACATATTTGAAAAGTGGGATTTAGATGCTGCTGTTGTTGGTGAAGTAACTGATACTGGAAATATGGAACTATTTTGGCATGGAGAATTGTGTGGTGAAGTTCCTGTTGACCCCGTTTCCGAAGAAGCACCTGAATTGAATCGTCCTATGAGTAAACCTGCTTATTTAGCTGATCTTGCATCTGTAACTATTGATGATTTTGATAAAATTACGAATCAAGAAGCATTTGAACGACTTACAAAATCTATGGAAGTTGTAGATAAGTCTTGGATCTACACCCAGTACGACTCAATGGTACAAACAAACACTATCAAAAAAGGCGGCATGCTTGATGCTTCTGTTATTCGTGTCAAAGAAAATGGTAAAGCTTTAGCAATGTCTGCTGATTGTAATGTGCGTTTTTGTTATGTAGATCCTAAAAATGGTGCTGCTGCTGCTGTTATGGAAGCTGGCCGTAATGTTGCAATGAGTGGTGCAAGACCTCTTGCTGTTACGGATTGTTTAAACTACGGTAACCCTGAAAATCCAGAAGTTATGTGGCAGTTTGCTGAAGGTTGTCTTGGTATTAAAGAAGCCTGTGCTGCACTTACAACACCTGTTATTGGTGGAAATGTTTCACTTTATAACGAAACAAATGGTGTTTCAGTTTTTCCAACACCATCAATAGCAACTGTTGGTCTTAATGATGATCAAAACAATGTTTTAATGTCTTCATTTCAGGGTGCTGGCAATGCACTTTATTTAGTTGGTGAATCAAAGTCTGAGTTTGGGGGTTCTTTATATATGAAAGAAATTTGTGATACAGTTGCTGGGGTAATACCTGCTATTGATTACAAAGCGGAACTTGCACTTTGGGACTTAGTGATTGAAGCAAATAAAGAAAACCTTCTTGAATGTGCAAAAGATGCATCTTCTGGTGGAGTTGCAATTGCACTTGCTAAAATGGTAGCTACATCTAGTCTTGGCTGTGATGTTGAGATGAGTGTATCAGATGACAGAGATATTTTTGCTGAGTCTATGAGTCGTGCTATCATCGAAGTGAAACCTGAGAACTGTGCTGCATTTGAAGCAATGTTAGATGAGTCAATGGCAGTTGAAAAAATCGGTACTGTTGGTGGTGACTCTATCAAAGTGAATGATATAGAACTAAGTATGGAAAAACTACAAGATAATTACTTCAATACATTTAAACATATAATTGAGCGTGATATCTAAATTAAACTCAAGAAAATAAATGATTGAAATATACTTGCGTTAATTGGTACTATTGTTTTAGTAGTAGGAATTGGAGCATATGTAAAAATGGGTTCTGCTAGTACGAGCCATGATAAATGTTCACTTCATGCAAAAGCAATGATGGAAGAGTTTAAAATAGAAGAAGATTTATCTAACGAAGATACTGAAGAGTACAATATGCATATTACTGGTGACATTAAGATGTATACCAAAGGTGACTTCTAGTCACTCCTTTTATGCTTTTTATAAATAAGAGAGTAATTTTTTATCCAAAACATTTTTACTCCCAGTTACCTCTTCTATACTTTTAAAATTAAATCCAAGATTATCGTAACAAATAACAGACTTTTCTTTTCCTTCTAAAAGAGCATCTATAGCATTTGTTACAAACTCATATGCCATAAGTCTATCTTTTACACTAGGGCTTCCACCGCGTTGAATATGGCCTAAAATAGTTACTCTAGCCTCGATTCCTACATCTTTTTCAAACCACTCAGCTATCTCTTGAGCACTGTGATCTATACCCTCAGAAATAATAGATATAAAATATTTTCGACCATTTTTTATCTGTGATTTAAATTCTTTTGTATATGAAGAAAGTGCATACTCTATCTCTGGAATGAGGCATAGTTCTGAACCTGATGTTAGGTGAGTAATAAGTGCTAAATATCCACAGTTCCTTCCCATAGTCTCAATAACAAAAGCACGAGAAAAAGAAGAAGCAGTATCACGAATTGAGTCAACAGAAGTTTTAATAATATTAAGAGCTGTATCTACTCCTAAGCAGTAATCAGTACCATTTATATCATTATCTATGGTGGAGGGAATAGCACAAAACTTTACCTGGTGCTCTTTATAAAAGGTGTTAAGCCCTTTAAATGTTCCATCTCCACCAAGTACCAAAAGCATATTTATGTTTAAGGCATTTAGATTATTTTTGGCAATAGTGCGAAACTTTGATTGCATAAATCGCTTACTTCTAGAACTTCCTATTTTAGTACCACCGCGAGTAATAATTCCAGATACATCGGAGTAAGTTGCTTCTTTTATATTATTGTTGATTAAACCCTCGTATCCATCATAAATAAAAAAAGGTTTCAGTTGTTTCTCTTTTGCATATTCTACAAATCTCTTAAGAGCAGGGTTCATTCCCGATACATCACCACCGGAACATAAAATGGCTATATTTTTCATTTTATTTCCCTTTATGTGCGAAGTGTAGCAAGTAAGCGTTTAGCATTAAGGGGAAGTTCTAATGCATCTTCTATAGACTTACACACTATATTACTAGCTAGTAGTGCTTGTGTGGAACATCCTTCATCACCTAAAACAGCGATTCCTACCTGAGCAGTTTGAAGCATTTTTGTATCGTTATTTCCGTTACCGATTGAGAGAGAAATATCAGAACCAAGACTATTTATATAATCTTTTTTTTCCCTCGTATGGTCCTCTGATTTGAGTATATGAAGTTTTATTTCATATTCTTTAATTTGCTCTTTTACACTACCAAATGTATCAGCGGTGATGACATGAAGTGTGTATTTTTTTGAGAGTTCTTCTAATAAAGAGTGAATTTCTTTTTTTAAAATTCCATCTTTTGCAATAGTGCCATTGTAATCGAGGATAATATGTTGAATTTTTGAGTACATTTTTTCTCCATTAAGTGCTCTCTTACTCTAAAGAGATATCATTGTATAAATTATTTGAGGATATTATACATTATGAAAGATATAAAACTAACACAATACTCACATGGTGCTGGGTGTGGTTGTAAAATATCACCAAAACTACTCGACTCTATTTTAAAAAGTAATAGAAAAAGTATAGAATACCCTGACTTACTTGTTGGAAATAGTACTAAAGATGATGCGGCTGCATTTGACCTCGGAAATGGCACTTCAGTACTTAGTACAACTGACTTTTTTATGCCTATAGTCGATGACCCTTTTACTTTTGGTCGCATAGCTGCTACAAATGCAATAAGTGATATATATGCGATGGGTGGTAAACCTCTTATGGCAATCTCAATCTTTGGTTGGCCTATAGAAAAGCTTAGTGAAGATGTAGCACGTGAAGTAATAGACGGAGGCCGAGCAGTATGTGAAGAAGCTGGAATTCCTCTAGCTGGTGGACATAGTATAGACTCTCCTGAGCCAATTTTTGGTCTTGCAGTAACTGGAATAGTAGAAAATAAAAACCTTAAACGTAATGATACTGCAACAGCGGGTTGTTCTCTCTTTTTAACCAAAGCACTTGGTATAGGCATCTTAACTACGGCACAAAAACAAGCAAAAATCGAAGATGGTGATATAGATGTTGCAGTAGACGCAATGTGTGAATCAAATAAAATCGGTTATGAGATAGCAAAACTAGAAGGTGTTAAAGCTGTAACAGATGTGACAGGTTTTGGACTACTGGGTCATTTGAGTGAGATATGTGAAGGTAGTTCTGTGAGTGCTGTATTAGAGTACGAAAAAATACCAACTCTTAAAAATGTGAAGAAGTATCTAGCAATGGGTTGTGTACCTGGTGGAACAAATCGTAACTTTGAAAGTTATGGACATAAAATAGGTTCAATGTCAGATGAGCAGAGAGATATTTTATGTGATGCACAGACTTCAGGTGGTCTGCTTTGTGTAGTTGAACAGGAAAGTGTAGAAGAGTTCTTAGCTATTACAAAAGCTGCAGGTTTTGATTTAGAAGCTATTGGTAAAACTGTAGAGAGTACAAACAATCTTGTAGAAGTTATCTAGTGTCAGATCTACTCACAGATGATTTTCGCTCTATCGTACTGAACAATACAGACTTGCTTGATGTAAGAGCTGACATAGAGTATGTTAAGGGAGCATTTGAGCATAGTACAAATATCCCAATACTTAGTGATGAAGAACGCCATCTTGTAGGAACAGAGTACAAAAAAAATGGAAATGCAGCCGCTGTACTCCTAGCACAATACCTTATAAAAGAAGAGGGTAAACAACAAAGAGTAAAACAATGGTTAGAGTACCTAGATGCACATCCTACTGCACTACTATATTGTTTTCGTGGAGGACAACGTTCAGGAATCGCTCAGAGTTGGTTAAAAGAAGCAGGGGTGAATATAGTGCGACTAAAGGGTGGATATCAAGCCTTTCGTACTTTTTTAATGGATGAATCTCTTCGGATAAGTGCAAAGTCTAAAACATTCATCCTTGGAGGTTACACTGGTTCAGGTAAAACAGTACTACTTCAAGATATAAAAAATGCTATAGATTTAGAAGGTATAGCAAACCACAAGGGCTCTTCATTTGGAAACTATGTCTCAAAGCAACCTTCTCAAATAAATTTTGAAAACAACTTAGCATATAGCCTTATACAGTTTGAAGAAAAAAACTACAAATCTTTAGTCATAGAGCATGAGAGTCACAATATTGGCCGAGCATTTATTCCAAAAGAGGTTTATACAAATCTAATGGCTGGTGAGCTAATTATACTAGAACGTCCAATAGAAGAACGGATTGAAATCAGTTATGAAGAGTATGTCTTAAAGGCTCAAAAAGAGTACATAGCTAGATATGAAGAAGAGGGTGTTTCAAAGTGGACTGAAGATGTGAGCAGGGGTCTGGGTAAGATAAAAAAACGTCTCGGGTCTGAGAACTATAGTATTATAAATGAGTTGTTTGTATTAGCAGGCACGATGCAAGATGAGGTAAAAAAAGAGGAACTTTATAAGAAGTTCATAGGGGAATTATTAGAGAAATATTATGATCCTATGTATCAGTACCAGATAGATAAAAGTACTATACCTCTTGTGTTTAAAGGAAATGCAGAAGAAATTATGGAGTTTTTAGTTAAAATTGCATAATTATTTAAACAGAGAAATTTCAAGGAACTAGCATAATGAAAAGAGCATTAGTAAGTGTAAGCGATAAAGCGGGAATAGTTGAGTTTTGTAACTCTTTAGTAAAAAATGGTTATGAGATTATTTCAACTGGTGGAACTTATAAGAAGTTAGTTGAAGCAGGGATAGCGGCTATTGAAATTGATGAGGTGACAAAGTTTCCTGAGTGTTTTGAAGGCCGTGTTAAAACTTTAAATCCTTATGTTCATGGTGGTATCCTTCACCGTCGTGATAAGCAGTCTCATCTTGACCAAGCAAAAGAGCTTGGTGTTGAGTCTATTGATTTAGTGTGTGTAAACCTTTACCCATTTAAAGAGACTATTGAAAAAACTGATGATTTTGATGAGATTATTGAAAACATCGACATCGGTGGACCAGCTATGGTTCGCTCTGCTGCGAAAAACTTTGATGCAGTTATCATTGTTACAAATGTAGAAGATTACGCTGAAGTAATTGATGCAATAGAGAATGAAAAAAATACTAAAGATTTCCGTCGTGGTTACATGATAAAAGCTTACGAGCATACAGCAGCTTATGACTCAATGATAGCTAACTATATGAATGAGCGTTTTAACGAAGGTTTCGGTGAGAAGCAGTTTGTAGTTGGAAATAAAGTAATGGATACTCGTTATGGTGAGAACCCACATCAAAAAGGTGCACTTTACGAGTTTGATAATCACTTTACAAACAACTTCACTACACTTAAAGGTGAAGCAAGTTTTAACAACCTAAATGACCTTAATGGTGCTGTTAAAATTGCCGCTGGTTTTGGCGAGGAGAATGTTGTTTGTATTTCTAAGCATGGTAACCCTTGTGGTGTAGCTATTAAAGACACGCTTTTAGAAGCTTATACTGAAGCACTTAAATGTGATCCTGTATCTGCATTTGGTGGTGTTGTGGCAGTAAACGGTACTGTTGATGTTGCATTAGCAGAAAAAATGAATGAGATTTTCTTAGAAGTTGTTATCGCTGGTCGTATAACTCCTGAAGCTCAAGAAGTATTTGCTAAGAAAAAACGTATCAAACTTTTTGAAATGGGTGCTGACAAGTTAGTTCTTGCAAATGATAAAAAAGACTTCAAACATGTTGATGGCGGATTTGTATTCCAAGATGCAGATATGGTTGGTGTTGACGAAGTGAAAAATGCTAAGTTAGTATCTAAAATAGCAGCAAAGAGTCAAGATATGAAAGATATGGAGATAGCTTATAAGATAGCAAGTCTTACAAAGTCTAACTGTGTTGTATATGTTAAAAACTCTGCAATGGTAGCTGTTGGTATGGGTATGACTTCTCGCGTTGATGCTGCTCAATGTGCTCTCAAAAAAGCAAAAGATATGGGTCTTGATGTAACAGGTGCAGCTCTTGCATCTGAAGCATTCTTCCCGTTCCGTGATAGTATCGATGCAGCAGCTGAAGCTGGTGTGAAGAATATTATCGAGCCTGGTGGAAGTATTCGTGATCAAGAGATTATTGATGCAGCAAACGAGTTTGGTATGAGTTTATACTTCTCAGAAATAAGACACTTTTTACACTAAAGATAAAAAAGTGACATATTTAACATATGTCACTATAAAAGACCTTTATTAGTACTGTATTTTTGAGTATATTAGTAAAGGCATCAATGTTTTTGAGGAAAAGTTTTACAAGATTTGGATTAACCATTAAAGTAGAATTTTCGTAGATAAATTTTATAACCTTTTCTGTTCATCAAAACATCAAAAACATCGACTAACTAAACTACTCCCGTATGAAGTGAAATTTCTTTTTCTTTAAGACCTTCTGAATAACCATTTTCATCCCACTGAACATAGTTTTGTGATGTAGTCATTCGCTCTATCTTTTTAAAATATACTTATGATATATGAGTTTGTTGTTAGGATTAGCATGCTTAAATCTTTTTTACTTTTTATTCTCTCAAAAATTCAGCTCTATAAATATGATAAACAATTAAATATACAAAAGTTAAGACTTGATTGACATAGACTCAAGTCTTGTGATATAATTCCACTAATAAACAATATTAACAACTATATAAATATAAAAGGGAATATGAGTGGCAAAATCATTATATACAACATTACAAATAAACGAGAGTGCAAGCGAATCAGAGATAAAAAAAGCATATAGAAAACTAGCTCGTCAGTACCATCCAGATATAAACAAAGATCCAGCAGCCGAAGAGAAGTTTAAAGAGATAAATTCAGCATATGAAATCCTTAGTGATAAGCAGAAAAAGCAACAGTACGATATGCAAGGTGACTCTATGTTCGGTGGTCAAAACTATCACGACTTCTCTCGTAGTCATGGTGGAGCAGGTTCTGGAAGTATGGAAGATATACTCCGTGAAATGTTTGGTGGTGCTGGAGGCGGTGGTAATCCTTTTGGCGGTGGTGGTTTTGGTGGAGGAGGATTCCAGCAAGAAGTAAATCTTGATATGGAAACTAAAGTTACTATTCCTTTTGTAGTTTCTATTCTTGGTGGAAGTCACTCAGTTGCTGTAAATGGAGATAGATTTGACATTAAAATTCCTGCTGGAGTTAACAGTGGTGAAAAGATGAGAGTCAAAGGAAAAGGGCATGCTCAGGATGGTAGAGTCGGTGATCTTTTCTTAAAAATTACAGTTGCTTTTAGTCCAGAGTATGTAAGAGAAGATGATGATTTAGTAAAAACTTTTGATGTACCTCTTCGGGCTGCACTTTTTGGTGAAAAAATCGCGATTGAAACACTAGAAAAAGAGATAAAACTCAAAGTTCCACAAAACACAAAAAATGGACAGCGTTTTCGTGTAAAAGAGATGGGTGCTATGAACCGTAAAACAAAAACTCGTGGTAACCTCTACTTAAAAGCTAATATAGTATTACCTAGTATTGATGATTTAGATGAAGACTTAGTAGAGATAATGAAAGAGAAACTTCCTAAGGAATAAGAGATGATACATAATTATGATGAGCCAGTTTATCTAATAAGTATAGTATCAAAGATACTTGATATTCACCCACAAACTTTGAGACAGTATGAGCGTGAAAATCTCATCTGTCCATCACGTTCAAATGGTCGTATACGACTCTACTCACAGCGAGATATTGACAAGATAAAGCTTATCTTACGTTTAACTCGTGAACTTGGTGTTAATCTTGCTGGTGTTGATATTGTTCTGCGTTTAAAAGCTAATGTTGATGGGATGGAAAAAGAGATAGCGGAACTCAGACATGAGGTAAACTGTGCAACAAATGCACACTCTGTCTCACCAGACAAAGCCCTTGTTACAACTCGTAGTGTTTATGAGATGATAATATTCCAAGACTAAAAAGAGTAGTTTACTCTTTGAGCCTTTTTATATCTGCTCCAACTCCCTCTAACTTTTTCTCTAAAGCATCATATCCACGGTCTAGATGATAGATTCGGTGTACATTTGTCTCTCCATTTGCTACAAGAGCTGCTAAAACAAGTGCAGATGAAGCTCTTAAGTCTGTAGCCATCACATCCGTTCCACTGAGTGTTGTTTTACCTTTAACAGTCGCTGTATGACCATTTAAACTTATGTCTGCACCCATACGTTGCAACTCACTTACATGCATAAAACGGTTTTCAAAAAGTCTCTCTTCAATGATAGAAACTCCATCGGCTTGTGTCGCTAATGCCATAAACTGTGCTTGCATATCTGTTGGAAATGCAGGGTACTCTTGAGTGATGATCTTAACCGCTTTTATATTTTGAGCTGGGTGAATAGTAATAGTGTCATCTGTAAGTGTAAAACTACTTCCCATCTCTTCTAGTTTGGCAAGAACGGCACCTAAATGTTTTGGTTCTACACTTGTAAGAGTGATTTGTGATTTAGTAATAGCACCTGCACAAAGGTAAGTTCCCGCTTCAATACGGTCAGGAATAATGCTAAAATCGATTATATCTATGAGCTTTCCTGCTGTGCCGTGTATAGTAAGTACAGCTGTTCCTATACCCTCTATCTTAACACCACTGTCATTGAGTACTTCACAGAGTTGTACTACCTCAGGTTCAAGTGCTGCGTTCGTGATAGTTGTTTTACCATTTGCAAGAGCCGCCGCCATAACAATATTTGCTGTTCCAGTAACTGTAATTTTATCAAAGATGATACTACAGCCTTGAAGACCTTCTGGTGCTCTAGCTTCTATATAACCAGATTTTATCTCTATCTGTGCACCCATCTGTTCTAATGCTTTGAGGTGTAAATCAATAGGACGTTGACCTATAGCACAACCACCAGGAAGAGAAACTTCACAGTGACCAAAACGGGAAAGTAATGGGCCTAAGACTAAGATAGAAGCACGCATAGTTTTTACTATGTCGTAAGTTGCTTTTGTTTCATAGAGAGGTTTTGTGTCAACAACTACTTTTTCATCTAAAAAGCTTACATCTGCACCGAGATTTGTGAGTAGTTTAAGTAAAGTTCTTATATCAGCAACATGTGGTAGATTCCTGATGTTAACATCATTTTTTGCGAGGATAGTCATCGCGATAAGAGGAAGAGATGCATTTTTTGCACCTGAGATGTTGATAGTACCTGAGAGTGAATCAACACTCTGTGCTTTTAAGTAGTCCATATGTCTCTTTAGTTGAAAATTATTTATGTCATTATATCTAATTAATTTTGATTTCATTTAAAGGATATCTCTAAAAATCTTAATTTTTTTAGAGCCTATAAAAGGAGTGAGGTTGTCTAAAATCTTGTTTGCAGTATAGGCATAGCTGCGGTGATAAAAAGTTTTGTGCAAGATTGCTTCTCTTTTAGTCTCCATCTGGGCAATATAGCAGACATATCACTACTTTGTTGAAACTACTTGAAGTAAGGAGCAGCTCCTTCATAGTTTCGCCTTGCATTGCTATATCTGCTATAATGCTGAGACACTTAGGATTTTTAGAGATATCCTTGATTATTAATGTGCAGAGGAAATAGTGATGAGTTCAGCTTTAGATAGATTAAAAAATCTTACAAATAAAATATCGAGTTATGAACTCACACGTAAAAATAATCTAGTTAATCTGAGAGAGTTATTTGTTGATATTGGCATAGATAAAAAAATAAATATATTTGAAGATCTTTTTTTATTTAAGGCTATTAACCTCTCTGGTGCTTCACTCTTAGAAGATAATTTAGGTGAGATAAAAGAGGGTAAGTATTTACAAATATTAGCAATTAGTTATGATAAAAATGCAAAGGTAAAAAGTAAAAACACTTCATTAGCCTATTTTGGTAGAGTTGAGAGTGTTGAGTGTGACTTAAAAGATAGAGTAGTAGAGTTTATCATTCGATATAGGTTTGAGAAGAGTTTTATGACTCTAGAGCATTATAATGGTATGTTAAGCGATTTTGGAAAAAAGAGTGAGTAAGTTTTATTTATATATTTGGTTGCAATGGGCACTGTATTTAACATTTTCTAGTGTATTGTCAGCTCTTATCTTGGCTACTCTTGTTAGCACATATTTATATCTCTCACAAGGGATGCAGCCTATTACAGTAGAGGTAAGAGAAGCTCTATTTGATATTACAAAGTTCTGGTTTTTTCCTCTATGGAGTCTGACACTCTTACTTTTTTTATTTAGAACATTAAAGAGTGTATTTAACAGTTGTAAGAATAACTATAAACTACAGTTACTTACTTGTCCTAATGAGGGGAAAACAGAAGTTATAGAAGAAGTGGGTTATGGCGATTTAGTAAAGGTCTGGAGAAAGTGGTTTATGCTTATTATCTGGCTTGTTGGTGGCCAGATGATAATAGCAGTGATATTGACATATGCTTTTAGTTCGTATGATGCTGTTTTTGATTGGTTCAATATTTATATTTTATATAC
This sequence comes from Sulfurimonas sp., assembly GCA_003978465.1. GTDB lineage: Bacteria > Campylobacterota > Campylobacteria > Campylobacterales > Sulfurimonadaceae > Sulfurimonas. Next base: position 12,201 of record QNZS01000033.1, read on the forward strand.
TTTTATTTTAATTGCAGGGTACTTCTCTTTTATAATACTCAGTAGTAGATGTAAACGGGTAAAGTTAGTAAAATGCTAATTTTCTTAGATACTGAGACTACAGGGCTAAGTGCGGAGGATGTTATTTGCTCTATTGCATTTATAGATGATGAAAGTTATGAATATGAACTTGTAAATGAAGGTAAAAAGATATCCGCTGAGGCATCAAGTATACATCATATTACAAATGAGATGATAAAAGACACCAGTACATTTAAAAAGAGTAGCATTTACAAATACCTAGAAGTTCATAATAGAGATAGCAACACACTAGTGGTGCATAATATACAGTTTGCTTTAGAGATGTTAGCTAAAGCAAGTTTTATATGGAAGGGTGGAGTGATAGATACACTACGAGTAAGTAAACATTTAATAGCTGAGTGTGAAGGCTTTTCCTTACAACTCCTGCGTTATGAACTAAAACTTTACAAGGGTGAAGTTAAACTCCAAGAGCAGTATGGAATTAAAGATGCTTTAGTTGCACATAATGCTTTAAGTGATGCACTTGTTACAAAACTGCTCTTTTTATATCTTAAAGAGATGGCGAGTGAAGAAGAGATGCACTCTCTTAGTTTTAAAGAAGTACTTTTAGAAAAATTCTCTTTTGGTAAACATAAGGGTAAGTATATAGAAGAAGTATGTATAAATGATACTTCCTATGCTCGGTGGTTACTAGTAAGTGGTACTGATGAAGATATGAAATATAGCATAAACCATTATTTACAAGGAAATGAATGAAAATAGCAGCACAGTGTAGTTCACCACTTCTACAAAAGTCCTTAGAACTCTTTTTAGATAAACACTTAAGCTCTTATAATAAGTGTGACATTGTAGTTCGTGATGAACCTTGTTTAGATGATGATCGTTGTTTTTATATAGGTAGTGATGAAAAAGCAGACTTAAAAAAACCCTTTTCTAAATCGCAACTTATTTTAGCTCTAGAGAAGCATTATGCTATTTTGAATCCAGAAGAAAATATTGTTATAAATAATATAGAGAAGATGGATCCAGCGATGGACTTTGATATTTTAGAAAAACGTATAGAGTCTTTAACACAAGAATACCAATCAAATATAATACGAGCAGTAAAAGCATTTTATGAAAAATAACAGTAAAAAATTTACAAAACAAATCATTAGTGGAAAGTTTAAGGGTAAAATCTTAAAACTTCCAAGTAAAACAACAACAAGAAGTTCAAAAACAATTGTTTTAGAATCTTTTTTTAATACCTTACAGTTTGAAATAATAGACGCAAATTTTGTTGAGGTCTTCTCCGGAAGTGGTTCTATAGGTTTAGAAGCACTGAGCCGTGGAGCCAAAAGTATACAGTTTATGGAAAAAGATAGAGATGCACTCAAAACACTCAAGGAAAATATTTCACAAACAGACCCTCTCTCTTGTAGTGTTTACGGTGGAAATAGTTTTGAGAATATAAATGCAGTTGTAGCTAAGTTAACAAAAATGGGTGAAGATGCCTACTTTTATGTAGATCCTCCTTTTAGTATTCGAGAGGGAATGGAAGAGATTTATGATAAAACAATGAATTTAATAAAGTCTTTACCAAAAGAATCTGTGAAGATGATTATTATAGAACACATGACAGGTTTAGAAATAAATGACACATTAGGCCCATTTCACATTATTAAAAGCAAAAAGTTTGGAAATACAAGCCTTACTTACCTCCGTGCAGAATAAAGTGGAATAAATATTGCTATTTCTTGAGTAATTCAAGGATTACAATGAAATATTTTTTACTGCTACTACTTCTTCTATCAGCACTAAATGCAACTAAAATCAATGATGTGTCAAATATTGTTGGTGTGAGAGAAAATCAACTTATTGGCTATTCTCTTGTTGTTGGTTTAAAAAAAACAGGTGATGGTACAACATCAAAGTTTACATTACAATCAATCTCAAATATGTTAAAAGCTATGAATATTGATATGAATCCAATTGATATCAAGTCTAAGAATGTTGCTGCAGTAGTTGTTACGGCCACAATGAAACCATTTGCAAGACAGGGAGACAAGTTTGATGTTACTGTCTCTTCAATCGGTGATGCAAAGTCTTTAGAAGGGGGAACACTTCTTATGACTCCTTTAAAAGGGGTTGATGGTAAGATATATGCACTAGGTCAAGGGGCTGTGAGTATAGGTGGAAGAAACTCAAGGGGTGGAGCAGTCACTCATCCAACAGCAGGAATAGTATTTAATGGTGGTTTTGTTGAGCGCGAAATAAATATAAACCTCTTTAATCAAGAGTATGCGACACTCTCTCTTAAAGAAGCTGACTTTAAAAATGCAGTAAGCGTACAAAAAGCGATAAATAGTTTTTATAATACTCAAGTTGCAGTAGCAATGGACTCAAGAAGTATAAAACTTAAATGTCCAAAAAATCGTTCAATGATAGAGTTTTTAGCAGAAGTTCAAGATGTTAATATGAACTATAAAGCTAAAAATAAAATCATCATTAATGAGAGAACAGGAACTATAGTTGCGGGTGTAAATATAGAGCTTAAACCTATAATCCTTACGCATGGTGATATAACTATAAAAATAGTTGAGAAAAATACTATTGTTTCACCAGATGGCTCAATAAAAATTGATAACGATTTAGTGATAGGTCTTAATGAAAACGAAATTTATACAAAAGAGGGTACTACAACAGTAGCAAACCTTGTGCGATCTCTTCATAAGATGGGTGCTTCCCCAAAAGACATCATCTCTATACTTGAAGCTATGAAAAGTGCCGGAAGCATTGTAGCTGACTTGGTGGTGATGTAATGTACGGCATGAATAGTATAACAAATACAGCACAATTAACAATGCAAAATACAAATATTCCTAATATAAATAAAAATGCAGATGATAAAGAGCTTCGTGCTCAGACTGATGCTTTTGAAGCTGTCATCATTAAGATGTTAATGGATAATGCAGCAAAGAATGATAGTGATATTTTCTCAACTCAAAAAGACCCAGGTGATAAAATATACAAATCAATGTACCGAGATGAACTCTCAAAAGCAAGTGCAGGGGGCTTTGGTTTCTCACAAATGTTATATGATTATTTAAGTCGAGAAAAGTGAGTAAATACACTCAAGTAAATGCAGAATTTGCCGATATAGAAGTATAAAGGATAAATTATGATTTCACAAACAAATACATCTGCTATTCGTGCAGCTTATCCAAGCAAAGTTAACGAAGCAAAAGAACAAAAACAGACTGAAACTGTCTCATCTCATGGAGAAGCAAGTAAGGTTGATGAGCTCAAGAGGTCAATAGACTCAGGCGAGTACAAAGTAGATATTGAAGCCTTATCTCAAAAGATGGCGGATTCTTTACTTTAAAAATATAAAGTAAAATAGGAGTTAGATATGTTATCACATTATTTACAAAATACTTTAAGTGATTTAAGGGATATAATTAACATTACAAAATCTGACATAAAAGATATAAAAAAAGCTGAGCATACAACTCAGTTCGATAGATTAGCACTTAAAGAAGAAAAATTAAAAAGTTTTGAAACAAAAAAAGCAATAATAGACCATGAGATATCTTCTTTAATGACAAAGAACCCAGGTGTTGATTTACCAGACCTCCTCAATGAAGAGCAACACATACTACTTGAAGAACTCAAAGTCGAACTAAATAATTTAAGAGAAGTAAATAAGCAGTATGCAAAATTTGTTTTACTCGTAAGTAATTTGTACAATACATTTTTAGAAAGACTTGTTCCTACGGAGATGGAAGGATATGATAAAGTTACTGCAAAAAGTGCATCAATTTTAGAAGTGAGAGTGTAAGATGCCTTCAATTTTTAATAGTCTAAGCATCGGATACAGTGGTTTAAATGCAGCACAAGTTGGAATAAATACTACTGGTAATAATATCACAAATGCAGAAGTAGAAGGTTACACTAGAAAAAGAGTGATTCAAGCAGCACAAACACCACTTTTTTCTGGTGCTGGTAATGTTGGTAATGGTACACAAATCGCAGATATTCAAAGAGTTTTTGATAATTTTGTTTTTGATAGATATACAAATATATCTGCAGATAAAGAGTATACTGAGTTTACAGCACAAACTTTAGAAGAACTATCAACCTATTTTCCAGAAATTGATGGTGTAGGTATTAAAGCGGACCTAACTGGCTACTATAACATGTGGCAAACTCTAGCAGATAACCCTGATAATGATGCTATCAAAGTTGCATTAATACAACAGACAGATACTCTCACAAAACATATAGCACAAACACAAGCTCAAGTCACTGGGCTACAAGAAAATATGAATAATCAACTTGAGGTAAATATCAATCAAGTTAATACAATAATAAAAGAGTTGGCTTCACTTAATACTTCCATTGACTCAGCAGAGGCAGGTGATGTTTATACTGCAAATGATTTAAGAGATAGAAGAAATGTACTTGAGCGTGATTTATCAAGACTCATTGGTGCAAAAACAAATAGAGGTCAACTTGAAGCAAATATAGAAGTTGATAGCAATTCAAATACAAAAACAGGAAGTTATACTCTCAGTGTAAATGGCTTTAATATTGTTGACAGTGGTACTTATCATCCTATTAGTATCTCAAATGCTAATACAAAAAATGGTTTTTACCAGGTTTCATATGAGCGGCAAGATGGTGTGTTAATACCGATGGAAGAGTCTTTAACAGGTGGTAAGATTGGTGCTATTTTAGACCTTCGTGGTGGTGCTATTGATTCCACTACAGGTGTGCCTTTAGATGGAACTATTCAAAAAGTTGTAGCCCAAATGGATGCTTTTGCTAAAGGGCTTATTGAAGCGACAAATAATCTTTATGCATCAGCATCGACTACTAACATGAACTCTAATACACAAACAGTAAATCCTACTAGTGCATTAGTAAGTTCAGATTTAAATATAAATGAGGGTGCTTTTGATTTAATTGTTTTTGATATAGATGGAAATGAAGTTGCGAGAAGAAGTATCAATATTGATGCAGTTACATCAATGAGTGGAGTAATTAACTCTAACTCAATAGAGGGTCAAATATTAGCTAATAAAGATGATAACAATGATGGCAATGCTAATGATAATATTGATGATTTTCTAACTTTTAACTTTCAACAATCTTCAGATGGGATTACAAGAGTTGAACTCTCAATGAAAGCACTTTCGGAGTCAAGAGGATATACATTTTCTTTAGAAGATACACTAACTACTCCAAGTTATAGTTCAGGAACAAACTTTGCCGGTGCCTTAGGGTTAGGAAGGTTCTTTGATGGCGACAATGCAAGTAATATAAACATAAACTCTAGCTTAAAAGATAATCCTACAGATATAACAGTAGGTGCCTCAGGTACAGCAGGAGATAATAGAGTAGCCCTAAGTATGATGCAACAACAGTTTGAGTCATATACTTTTGAAGTAGGTACTGACTCATATGATAGTACTATTTATGGGATGTTTGATATAATTGCCACTTTTGTTGGAATCACTACAAATGCTGCTATAAGTAAAAATGAGACGACATCAGTACAGTACAGTGCAGTAGAACTAGAATATTTTTCTGTTTCTAAGGTAAGTATTGATGAAGAATTAACAAACCTTATCAAATATCAAACGGCATATGGTGCTGCAGCTAAAATTATTACAACTATAGACCAGATGATGCAAACTCTTTTAGGGATTAAACAGTAGTTTTATGCCAAAGTTCAGCATGTTTATACTTCTTTTTCTTTTTTCTTTTTCTTTTTTTGGTAGCTTTTTTTACATAAATGATGCTGTTACTCTTCATAGCCATGATATCTTGTTAGCACCTTCGTTTGATTATTTTCTTGGTACTGATAGATTAGGTCGTGATATATTTGCACGTTTAATGGAAGGTGGAAAAGTTTCTCTTCTTATCGGAGTGGGAAGTGCTTTTATAGCTTCTTTTTTAGGACTTATTCTTGGTTCAATTGCAGGGTACTTCAGAGGAAATATTGATAAGGCTTTTATAGTCACAGTAGATCTTTTTTTAACTTTTCCTACATTTTTTTTACTCTTAGCTCTCGTGAGTTATGTAAATGCTTCAGCATGGGTACTCATTGTAATTATATCTATCACAGGTTGGATGACAACTGCTAGACTTATCCGTTCTGAGAGTTTTAAAATCAGATCACAGCCTTATATCAAGATACTCAATATCGCAAATGTTAGCAAGGTAAAGATACTTTTTAAGTACTATGCTCCAATACTCGCACCTATCTATTTTGTAAGTTTTACATTTGGAGTTGGTGGTGCTATTTTAGCAGAATCGGGTTTGAGCTTTCTAGGTCTAGGTATAGTGGCTCCACAGATGAGCTGGGGTACTATACTTAGTGGTGGTAAAGATGTGGTTGAAATTGCTTGGTGGGTAAGTTTTTTCCCGGGTCTTATGATATTTTTAGTTACATTTAGCCTTATAAATATTTCAAATTATCTCCAACAGATTACAAATAAAAAACAAATACAAAACTAAAGGAAGAGTATGAAAGACAATAGAGTAGGGTACTTATTTATTGTAATGGCAAGTATTGTCATTGTTTTAGCAGGAATTAAAAGTGCATCAGATATTTTAGTCCCTTTTTTACTTTCACTTTTTATAGCAATAATTTTATCTCCATCATATAACTACATAAAGTCAAAAAAAGTACCTGAGGGTATAGCTCTATTACTTGTTATAGGTCTCTTTTTAGTCTGTTTAGCATTGGTGGGGAAACTTATCGGGACATCAGTAGCAGACTTTAGTGCAAATACAGATGTATATGCAAGTAAACTCACTTCGCATTATAATGACATCGTAAATTATGCCCTTAGTATAGGTGTAACTCTTCCAATAGATAATTTTTCTAATATGTTTAATTCTAAGCACATTATGACATTTGGTACAACTATACTCCAAGGAATGGGTTCTATGTTTACTAATGGGTTTGTAATTATATTAACAGTAGTGTTTATGCTCTTGGAATCTGGACATTTTATAAATAAAATAGACTTTGCAGATGGAAAGAAAGATACGACTTTCCATATAAAAGAGATAGCTTCAAAAATAAAACACTATATGGTACTAAAAGCATTAATCTCTCTCTTAACAGGATTTATTGTTTGGATTGCTTTATTATTCATAGGAACTGACTATGCATTTCTTTGGGCAGTATTGGCATTTATGTTTAACTTTATTCCAAATATAGGTTCTATTATTGCAGCTGTGCCTGCTATACTGATCACACTTTTACAGTTAGGAAGTGTTAGTGCTTTAATCCTTACTTTAGTATATGTAAGTGTAAATGTTATTATAGGATCTATTATTGAGCCTAAAGTTATGGGTAAGGGTCTAGGACTCTCTACACTAATAGTCTTTTTATCATTACTGTTTTGGGGTTGGTTACTTGGCATGGTAGGAATGCTACTCTCTATTCCTTTAACGATAATGGTAAAAATCGCTTTTGATGCCAATGATAGTACAAAATGGTTGGCAGTATTACTTGGAACGGGAAAAAATTTAGCAAAGCAAAGCCATTAGTAAAATAAGATAAAATATCATAAATGTACCTACTTGGTACTGCTCGATCAAGAAACTAAACTTACACTTTTTGGTACTAGACGAGAAAATGTACAAGTCCTTGTATATTCAACTAATGGTCTTCGAAAATGTAAATAGTAAGTTTTACGAAGCAGTGATATTAAATCCCAATGTTAAAATTTATAAGCTAAAGGTCTAAAATGAGTAAAATAAAAAAATGTTTATTCCCTGCAGCCGGGTATGGAACACGTTTCCTTCCGGCTACAAAAGCGATACCAAAAGAGATGTTACCAGTTCTTACAAAACCACTGCTTCAGTACGGTGTAGAAGAGGCAATAAAAGCGGGGCTTAATACTATAGCTATAGTGACCGGACATGGTAAACGTTCTATCGAAGATCACTTTGATATCTCTTATGAGTTAGAACATCAGATAAAAGGGACTTCTAAAGAGTCTTACTTGACTGAGATTAGAAGTGTTATAAACGCTTGTACTTTTTCATATACTCGTCAAGTAGAGATGAAAGGTTTAGGTCATGCTATCCTAACAGGTGAAACACTTATAGGTGATGAGGCTTTTGCTGTTGTTCTCGCTGATGACTTATGTGATAATGATGGAGACGGTGTACTTTCTCAAATGGTAGAACTTTATGAGAAGTATCAGTGCTGCATAGTCGCTGTGGAAGAGATTTCACCTGAGCATAGCAACAAGTACGGAGTTATAGCCGGTGATACTATCAACGATAGCACTTATGCAAAAGACTCTTTAGTTCGAGTAAATGACATGGTAGAAAAACCAGAACCTCAAGATGCACCTTCAAACTTAGCAATCATAGGTCGTTATATCTTAACGCCAGATATTTTTGATGTGCTACGAGAGACTAAACCTGGTAAAGGTGGAGAGATACAGATAACAGATGCACTTTTAGAGATGGCTAAGATAGGAAAAGTTATTGCTTACAAATTTAATGGAACACGATTTGACTGCGGTAATGTTGATGGTTTTGTAGAAGCGACTAACTACTTTTATAAAAAGAGGAAATAAAGTTAATGCATTACACCGACAACTATAATCCGACAATATCAAATGCAAACATCTTTAATGAAATCATTGAAGAAAAAAAGAGTATTGGTTACTATAACCTTGTTCATCAGGATATCTCAGAGATTAAAAAATATGCAGAAGGTGTAAAACAAAAAAATGTAGTAGTCCTCGGGATAGGTGGTAGCACACTTGGAACCTATGCGATATATAAATTTTTAAAACACTCTAAAAAACTCACTAAAAAGCTTTTTTTTCTTGAGACAACTGACCCTATAGACATACAGTCAAAACTTGAAAGCATTGATTTGGAAGATACTCTTTTTATAGTTATATCTAAGTCAGGTACTACAGTCGAAACTATTTCTATTTTTAAATATATCAACTCTCTTGTCAAAATTGATAAAGACAATACTGTAATAATTACAGAATTTGACTCAAAACTGAATACCTATGCAAAGATACACAGGATGAAAATATTTGAAATTCCTAAAGATGTTGGTGGTCGTTTTTCAGTTTTTTCAGCAGTTGGGCTTGTGCCTTTAGCAATTGTAGGAATTGATATAGAGGAAATCCTTAATGGTATAAAAAAAGTACATGATTCATTTTTTGATAAAAATGATATTTACAAAAATATTATCAAAAAAGCAAGATTCTTTGTCGAGTATAAAAATAGTTTTAATATAAATGTTGTTTTTTCTTACTCCTCGCGTTTAGAAGGGTTTAACAAGTGGTATATTCAACTTTGGGGTGAGTCCCTTGGTAAGGTAGATATAAATGCTACAAGACAAGGTTTAACACCTGTAGGTATCGTAGGACCAATTGACCAGCATTCATTTTTACAACTTATAGTAGAAGGGAAACGCGACAAGACAGTAACAGTCATCAAAGTAGATGATTTTGATGATAACTTAAAGATTCCAGTGATTGAACTTGATGGTCTTGAAGAGTTAAACTACCTCGATGGCATAGAGTTCTCTTCACTCATAAATATGCAAGCTGATTCAACCATCGAAGCATTAAACAACTTAAATGACATCCCCTGCGATGTTATCACGATTGACGGCGTAAATGAAAATGCAATTGCTAGTTTGATGTTTGAGTATGAACTGTTAACTTCAATATGTGCTAAGTTTATGTACATAAATGCTTATGATCAACCAGGCGTTGAGAGTGGGAAAATAATTTTGAAAAATAAGTTAAAAGGTTAGCTAGAAGTTTGGACGAAGTTTGTTCAAATTTTGAACACTATATAGTTCCACCATAAAAAATAGCAGGAAACAATCATATGAGCAATGAAGAGCTGGAACTTCTCATACTAAAGAGCGCAGAGAGCATGCAGCCTCAAAGATCTTTAGCTGGAGAGATAGGCTTTAGTGTGGGAACAGTAAACTATGTTCTTAAAGCTCTTGTTGATAAGGGTTTCATAAAAGCTGGAAACTTTGTAGACTCTGAGAATAAACAGAAATACTCTTATCTTTTAACAGATGAAGGTATAAAAGAGAAGATAGAGCTTACAAAGAAGTTTATAGAGAGGCAGAAACATGAGTATGAGGCTTTACTATGCTCAGAACTCAAATGGCAATGGCACAGACATAGTAGCCGTGCATTTTGGAAATGTTCTAGGTTCTAGTGGAAGTGTTATACCTAAGTTTAAAAAGCAGATAGAAGAGGGTGGTCCTGTGACTGTTACTCATCCCGATATTACTCGTTACTTTTTGCTTATACCTGAGGCTTGTGAGCTAGTTCTTCAGGCTAGTGCTATAGGAAGTGGTGGAGAGATCTTCATACTTGACA
>QNZS01000023.1 GCA_003978465.1 Sulfurimonas sp.
GTAAGTGCGGCATATGACTTAGTTAATTCTTTGTATAAAATATCTGGTTTAATGTCTGCATTTTCTTCCCAGATACGTTTCATTACAACATTATCTTCTTCTCCTGCCCATACTTTTATATAAGAGCCATCTTTGTATCCATTATCTTGACGGAACTGGTTTAAGATATTTTTTCCTACATACAGTCTATATAAAGACTCTAAGTTTAGACCACTCATAACAACAAGGTCAAAAAACTCAGAGATTAACTTCTCTAACTCTAAAGTCTCTTGTGAGATAGCCAGACGAATAAGGTTTTCAACCTTAGCTATAACATCATTTTGCGGAGCAAAAGTCTCTTCTGCAATATCTACTTTAGAAAATGACTCTAATTCAGATACACTTATAGCGACATCATCTACACCACCTCTTAGAGTATTACTATAGTCTTCGATAGCTAAACTCATGATAAAGTGCCAAACATCAATAACTTCTATCTGATGGTTATCCCAATCAGGTGCAGCATCAATAGCCTTCCAATGCTTCCAAGAAAAACTATCTACCATCTCTGCACATTCCATATAAATACAGCGTCTCCAGTTTATAGTTTTTCCATTTTTTGTTAGACCTTTAGTCCAGTCATCTCCATTGGTTGCACAATTGAGTTGATTTTGTAGTTGAAACATCAGTAATATCTTATCCATAAGGCTCTCTTTATAAAATTTTATTTGTTTATTCTATCTAATATGCTAATATTTTACACTTAAAAAGGCCGGTACATGAAAAGAATCAATTGTAGAAGATGTCAATACTATTTTGTCACATGGGAGCCCAAAAGACCACATGGTTGTAACTCTTATGGTTTCAAATCACACATAATTCCATCCATGGTAGTTTTTCAAAGTAGCGGAATAGCCTGTAACCTATTTTTAGAAAAAAGAAAGTCTAACTAACTTCATATTTGATCACTAATAGATATTCAAATGGGCTCATAAAAAAAGAAAATTTGTACAATAAATAAATTTAGATTTAATCACTAGTATCGGACAATCATTAGAAATAAGGCAGGAAAAAACATACTAAACTTGGAAAAGATTAAAGGGTCAAAAAAGGGACTAAAAAATATAAATCATGTATAATTGTACTATCGTAGAAAGTGTTTAAGAGTTCGTAAATGAGGGGTTAAAATGTGGCTCCGGATGCTGGATTCGAACCAGCGACCAAGTGATTAACAGTCACCTACTCTACCGCTGAGCTAATCCGGAACATTTAGAAAGTTTCTCTTAAAAAAGTGGTGTCAAGAGAGGGACTTGAACCCTCGACCCCCGGCTTATGAGACCAGTGCTCTAACCAGCTGAGCTACCGTGACATCTTTAAGAGGATGGAATTATAACCATAAGAAGCTTTTATTTTCCTTTGTTTACTTAAAATAATTCTAATCTTCTAAAATACCAGTTATTAAACCTATTATGGTAAAATCACAGTTATAAAATCAATATCAAATAATTAAAGAGGTTACAATGAATTTTCAACCACTTGGAAACAGAGTTTTAGTAAAACGTGTAGAAGAAGCTACAACAACTATGTCAGGAATCATAATTCCAGACAATGCAAAAGAGAAACCTGCATGCGGTGAAGTGATCGCTGTAAGTAAAGAAGTAGAAACGATAACAAATGGTAATCAAGTTCTATTTGGTAAGTATTCAGGGAACGAAGTTTCTTTTGATGGTACTGATTATGTAGTACTTGAAATAGAAGATATTTTTGGAATAATAGGATAACAATATGGCAAAAGAAATAATATTTTCAGATACGGCTCGTAATGCTCTCGCACGTGGTGTTCAGAAACTAACAGATGCAGTAAAAGTAACAATGGGACCTCGTGGTCGTAATGTACTTATCATGAAAAGCTACGGTGCTCCAGTTCTTACAAAAGATGGTGTTTCAGTTGCTCGTGAAGTTGAACTTAAAGATAAACTAGAAGATATGGGTGCACAACTTGTAAAAGAAGTTGCATCTAACACAGCAGATGAAGCTGGAGATGGTACTACTACTGCTACTATTCTTGCAAATGCCATCTTTACTGAAGGTCTACGTAACATTACTGCTGGTGCAAATCCAGTTGAAGTAAAACGCGGTATGGATAAGGCTTGTGCTAAAATCTTAGAAAACCTTAAAGATGCTTCTAAAGCAGTAAATGGAAAAACAGACATTGCTCAAGTTGCAACTATCTCAGCAAATTCTGATACTGCTATTGGTGATATGATTGCTGAAGCTATGGATAAAGTTGGTCAAGATGGTGTTATCACTGTTGAAGAAGCAAAAGGTATCAGTGATGAACTTGATGTTGTTGAGGGCATGCAGTTTGACCGTGGTTACCTAAGTCCTTACTTCATTACTAACCCTGAAAAAATGGTAGCTGAGATTGAAAATCCTTGGATTCTTTTATGTGATAGTAAAATTTCCTCACTCAAAGACCTTTTACCAGTTTTAGAACAAGTTCAAAAAACTTCTCGTCCTCTTCTTATTATTGCTGAAGATGTTGAAGGTGAAGCACTTTCAACTTTAGTTGTAAACAAACTTCGTGGTGTTTTAAATATATCTGCAGTAAAAGCTCCAGGTTTTGGTGATAGACGAAAAGCTATGCTTGCTGACATCGCTGTTCTTACTCATGGTACTGTTATCAGTGAAGAGACTGGTCATACTCTAGAAGGTGCAACTATAGAGATGCTCGGTCAAGCAGCTCGTGTTGTAATTGATAAAGATAATACAGTTATCGTTGATGGTGCTGGAACAGAAGAAAATGTGACATCTCGTATAGCTGAGATAAAAGTTCAGATAGAGACTACGACTAGTGAATATGACAAAGAAAAGCTGCAGGAGCGTTTAGCAAAACTTAGTGGTGGTGTTGCAGTAATCAAAGTTGGTGCAGCTACAGAGACTGAGATGAAAGAGAAAAAAGATCGTGTTGATGATGCACTCTCAGCTACAAAAGCAGCAGTTGAAGAGGGAATCATTATCGGTGGTGGTGCAGCTCTTGTTCGTGCTGCTTCAAAAGTAAGTATTGAACTCGAAGGTGACCAAAAGATAGGTGCAGAGATCATTCTTCGTGCTATTACAGCACCGATGAAACAAATCGCTGAAAATGCAGGCTTTGACACTGGTGTAGTTGTAAATACAGTAGTAACTGCTAATAGTGACACTATTGGTTTTAATGCTGCTAATGGTGAATATGTGGATATGTTTAAAGCTGGTATCATTGATCCACTTAAAGTGGCTCGTGTTGCCCTTACGAATGCAACATCAGTAGCATCTATGCTTCTTACAACTGAAGCTGCTATCTATGAGATACCAGAAGAGTCTTCAGCTGAGATGCCTCAACAAATGGGTGGTATGCCTGGTATGGGAATGTAAGTAAAAGTGGAAATCAACAACCCTTTTACGAGCGGACAAATAAAAAACTACATACTGCTCTATGCAAGTATAGTAGTTATTATGATTCTATTTTTTATTGCATCAACTCTTTTTAATGATATAAAAGACCTTGATAAAAAAGAGTTTAATACGAAAATAAAACAGAGTGAAGAAGTTATAAAAGAAGAGGAAGTATCTACTCCCAAGTTTAAGCTTTTAGATAAGGTCTATTGAGGTAGTAGGGACTAAAATCCAGCCAATTCTCTAAGATTACAAAGATTATTTTTTTGTAACTATGTAGAGTTGTTCATGGCCTAGGTGTTTTAAAATATCCATAACACTTACAAAGTCCTGAAACCTTGATTCTTTGTCACTTCTAAGAATGACTATTTGTGACTTGTCAACTGCTGAGAGTCTCTTCTCTAATGTGACTAAATCGACCTTATCTTTACCAAAGAACATCTCACCTTTAGCATTTACATACACAGTCACTTCTTTTTTAGTGTCTTTTTTATCTGTTTCTTTTGCTTTTGGAAGCTTTACAGGAATCACACCTTGTTTAATAAATGTTGCAGTTGTAAGAACCATAACAAGTAAAACAAGCATAATATCAATAAAAGGGATGACATTGATAGAGTCAAACTTTTTATAGCTTTTTTTACACTTTGCCATTACTTCGTTTTTTCCTCAGCTTCAACTGCAACATCAAACTTTGTTAAAATTCGCTCCGCTTTACGTAGTGTTATAGTATATGCAATGATAGCAGGCATTGCAACAACAAGACCCATAGCCGTTGCTTTAAGTGCAAGTGCAAGTCCAATCATAATCTTTTTAGCATCCACCGCACCTGCATCACCCATAGTATAAAAAGTTATCATAATTCCTATAACTGTTCCAAGTAGTCCAACATAAGGAGCGTTTGTACCAATAGCACTTAAAACTCCGAGATTATCCGTCAAATCAAGATCTAAGTTATCTCTATACTTATAGTCTTCTGTTCTTACATTTTTGTAAAACATCATACGCTCTATAAATAACCATAATGTAACTATACTCATCATAACAAGTACTCCCATTACACCATAGTCCAGTATCTGTTCTGCTAATTCTAAACTGCTTGCTACTTGCATTTATTATCCTATATATTATTTAAATCTGAATTCCACAGTCATACCTTCTTGGAGTTTAGATTGTAGGAGTGTAGCTCCCTAAGTAATGAAGTACCATCAATAAGAAGAATGTTTATATCTCAACTAAAGATCAGACTTCATCTTGTAAATACTATCAAGTACCTTGAACATTAACATAATGGTGTACTTCACAATCCTCTTCACCAAGTAAGTCTATTAAAGATTCACTAACAAGAACATCATTTTCAAGTAAAAATGCTCTAATCGACATTCTCAATGGCCCAAGATAAGGTTTCGCCAGCATACATTGGTACTACACCACTATAATTCTCTGGAACTACAAAAGGACGTTTCTCTAGTGTAACTTCTTTAAACTCAGGGCAAATTCCATAAATACTCTGTGCATTATCACTTACAAAAGCTTGTAAGTTATCAAGTTTATCAAACTGTTCAAATATCTCACACAAAAGTTGAAGTGCGATAGGAGCAGTAAATATACCAGCTGCACAACCACAAGACTCTTTTTTATGTTGAGGATGTGGTGCAGAATCTGAACCAAACATTACTTTTGGGTGTGCCGCTAATGCAACTGAGAGTAGTGCATCTAAATCTTCTGGACGTTTTGCTATAGGTTTACAAAATAAATGTGGTTTCATCATTCCACCTACAACATCATCAAGTGTTAAGATCAGGTGATGCACTGTAATAGTCGCATAAAGGTTATCAAATTTATCCAGCATATCGACAGCTTCTTTAGTTGTAATATGCTCCATAATTATCTTTAGTTTTGGAAAGTTAGATGCAAGTAACTCATAAATAGACATAAACTCAGCCTCTCTATCCATCACAAAACCATCAGTCTCACCATGCACACAAAGTGGAATTTCCATATCACTCATAGCCTGAAGTGTAGGTCTCATTTCTTCTACATCAAATGAGCTAATCCCACCCTCAGAATTTGTAGTTATACCTGCAGGGTATAATTTTATTGCAGTAATTTCGTCTGCTACTGACTCTAAAAAAGCCTTGTTATAGTTTTTATAAAAAAGTGTCATATATGGCTCAAAAGAATCATTTGGAACAGCTGCCATTATTCTTGCTTTATAAGCTATTACATCTTCTGCTGTTTCAACTGGTGGTACAAGATTTGGCATAACAATAGCTCCACTAAACGAGTAAGCTGAAAGTGGTGCAACATTTTCTAGCATTACAGCATCACGGAGGTGCAAGTGCATATCTAGTGGCATTAAAAGTGTATGAGATTTCATGATATTCCTTGATAAATTTCAAAATAGTTATTATATATAAAATTATACCTTATATATATTTAATTATAAATCTATACCCCTAAAACATATTATTCTTATACTAAGTCTACTCAATAGGGATAGAATTACTATCTATAATGTATAAAGAGAGTTTTATAGACTCTCTTTAGCCTTAATAATTAATGCATTTATTGCTTTTTCATATACTTTTGCTTCACTCTCTATAGTCGACTCAAAACGAGTCACTAAAACAGGTGTAGTGTTTGAAGCACGAACAAGTCCCCAACCATTTTTAAAGTTAATCCTAACTCCATCAACATCAATGATATCTTTTATAGCAGGAAAGTCTTCTGGTGGAGTTTTTAGTAGTTCTTTTACTCTATCGATTATTTTAAACTTCTCTTCTTCTGTTGTTTTGACTTTTAACTCGTCAGTTGAAAAGACAATAGGTAGTTTTGCTAGTTCTGCATCTAAGTCTATTCCATCATGAATAAGTTCTAACATTCTCAAAGTGGCATAAATAGCATCATCATAACCGAAATAACGGTTTTTAAAAAATACATGACCACTTACTTCACAAGCGAGATCTGCATTTGTCTCTTTCATTTTTACTTTTAGGTTTGAGTGACCTGTTTTATACATGATAGCCGTACAGCCACGACGAGTCAGTTCATCATACATAACTTGAGAACATTTTACTTCACCTATAACTGTTGGTTTATCCATTTTCATACTATATAAAAGAGCCATCATATCGCCCTTTATATTGTTTTTATGAGTGAGTACTGCTATACGGTCTGCATCACCATCATAAGCAAATGCGATATCACCATCAGTCGATAAAAGTTTTTTTACATCTACTAGGTTCTCCTCATCACTTGGATCTGGATGGTGGTTAGGAAAACTACCATCAGGGTCAATATATAAGCCTTTTGTTTTAAGCTCAAGTCTTGAGAAGATATCTTCTGTTACAACACCAGCTACACCATTGCCACAGTCATATACTATACGGGTATCCATTGCTTTAAGATGCTGAAATTTGCCTACTATAAAGTCTATATAACGACTTACTGCATCTATCTCAGACACATCACGAGTAACTTCATTTGGCATATCCATAGCCTCACACTCACGACCTAAGGCATAAATGTCTTCACTAAAGAAAGGAGCTTTATCGACAGTAATCTTAAAACCATTATACTCACTAGGATTATGTGAACCAGTTATCATAACAGAGGCAGAGGGAGTTATAGTAGCACTATTAACTTGCCACTCTTGATAATTTGTGAAGTAATTTACAGGAGTAGGCACAAGACCCATAGCAAGAACCTTTTTTCCGCCTGCATTGAGGCCACGAGTAAGATACTCAAATAGAATAGGAGAGTGACTTCTAGCATCATAACCAACAGCCACATATTCACCACTAATTTTTGATGCTAAGGCATACCCTATACGGACAACACTTGCTTCGTTTAACTCTTTTTCGTAAATCCCACGTATGTCGTATTCTCTATATATACTCATTAAAGTACATCCTTAATAGTTTTTATCTAATTTTACACTATTAAACTTTATACCTCTTGATTCAATATAGAATACCTTATCATTGAGAGAATATTTATATATGTACTTTTAGAGTGACTATTATCAACTCAATTTTTCTATAAAAGCTTTAAATAAAAGATAAAAGAGGGAATAAAAGCTGCAGGAAACATCTCAAACAAGTGCAAAAACAGCCTATTTAAAGAGGTCTTTACATGAATTAGACAGATTTCTTGTCTTTTTCTTATGTATTTTGTTATAATGTCATCGATGAAAGATGAGGCTCGAGTTCATCTTTAGTGTGTAATTTTGCTTTTGTTGCATTTAGAACCCCTAAAGACTCTCCAATTTTTGACTCCACAAATGAATTAATTTCATTGTGAATTTTTATATACAAGGCAATACAATGGCAGAATTACAAGACGGTTCAGTTAAATGGTTTAACGACGAAAAAGGTTATGGTTTCATAGAACAAGACAATGGTGGAAAGGATGTATTCGTACATTTCCGTCAAGTTAACAACACTTCAGGTGGACGTGTTTCACTTGCAGAAGGTCAAAGAGTAACTTTCGAAGTTGGTGAAGGTCAAAAAGGTCCTCAGGCTGAGAACGTAACAGCACTTTAATTTCTACCCTTTAAACCCCTCTTCTGGGGTTTATCTTTCTTTAACTACACATACATCCAAAACTTTTAAATCTCTCTGTATTTACTTCCTATTTATATTTATAAATAATTTCACTTAACTTATATATAATACTCAAAGAGACTAGTCAATCATTACTAGGTTTATACCTAAACAATAAGCATTACTTACTAAAACTACAGTTGTAGGCTTAACTAATCCTTATGCTCATCTTTCAGAGTATTTCTAATATATAAAAATTATCTAAATTATCTAAAAATATATTTATTAACTATGGATCAAAGTCTTCTCCATACTTTTCAATTAAGGTATATTGCTTATTATTTTTCTAACCTATCTACATTAACTATTTTTAATTTTTACTTTTCGCATCTTCTATCTTAACTTTAAACTAGTATAATTCGCTCAAAAATGGATTAGTATGTGTATATGTGGTTTAAATAAAGAGTATGATAAATGTTGTGGTGACATCATTAAGGGATTAAGAGTTGTATCTTCACCAGAAGAGTTAATGCGGAGTAGATACTCTGCTTATGTTAATGTAGATGCACGATATTTACTGCTTAGTTCAGTCAAAGAAAACCAAAATAAAGAAGATATAGAACTTATAGAAGATTTTTCTTCACAGGTTGATTGGTTAAAACTTGATGTATTAAAAGTTGATGGTGACACGGTAGAGTTTAAAGCATACTATAGAGATAAAGAACAGATACAAGTACTACATGAAAAAAGTAACTTTGTTTTCGAAGATGGTACTTGGAAGTATAAAGATGGAGAACTATACAAGTCTAAGATAGAGCGAAATGAAAGCTGTCCTTGTGGAAGTGAAAAAAAATATAAAAGGTGCTGTGCTAATTAATGTTAGAGACTATCCTGAGAAAATCCAATTATATTCGTAGGGATAAAGTTATTGAGATAAAAGCAACTATACAAACTTTTTAGAAAACATAACTTTTTTATAAAACAATTATTTCCATAAAACATGAGCTTGTCCTCTTTGGAATCCTGAGAATAGAAGTATATTTTCACACATTACTGTTTTTATATAAACCTCAAGATACTCCATCATATCTTTTCCAAATTTTTAAGAGTGCTAAGCAAGGTCTGTCACTAAATTATATAGATAAAAGTTTGTCTCTCTCACAAAGTCCTAGCATTTTATACTCAGTATATCGTATATCATAGACTAGGCCATCCAACTCGTTAAAAGTTAAATCTCTTCTTAACTAAAATAATACTTTATAAATGATATTTAACTCTTTTAAATTCATCTCCCGTATCTACCTGCAATTAGTTTTCCTTATTTATATTTTGTATTTGATTCTATTTTGGTTACAATTAAGAATACTAAAGGACATCCATGAAAAATACAGTCACAATGACGGATAATAGAACAGGGAAAACTTATGACTTTGATATTTTAGACGGAACAAGGGGACCTAGTGTTGTAAATATATCTAGTTTTTATGCTGATACGGGCCTCTTTACTTACGATAATGGTTATACATCAACTGCAAGTTGTACTTCAACTATTACTTTCATAGATGGCGGAAAAGGAGAACTTCGTTACCGTGGAGTAGAGATAGAAGAACTTGCAGAAAAAAAGAGTTACTTAGAAGTATGTTACCTGTTACTCAATGACTCAATACCTACTGAGTTACAGACAAAAGAGTTTGACTTAGAGCTTCGCCATCGCTCATTTTTACACGAAGGGCTCACAAAACTATTTGCAGCATTTCCTACGGGTTCACACCCTATGGCAACGCTATCAGCCGCAACAGCAGCACTCTCAAGCTTTCATTTTAACCATTTAGACATGTCTAAAGAGAGTGAATATCAAACAATGGCTAGACGAATAATCGCCAAGATGCCTACTATTGCTGCATTTGCTTATAGACACTCTATCGGAGCTCCTTTTATACAACCGGATATCTCTAAAAGTTATACAGAAAATTTTTTGTATATGATGAGAGCTTACCCTGGTGGAAAGATGCATATAGATCTTGATGGGGAGAGAGTGATAAAAGAGATAGAAGTAAAAGCTCTCGATACTATCTTTACCCTGCATGCTGACCATGAACAAAATGCTTCAACAACAAGTGTAAGAAATGTGGCTTCTACGGGTGCACATCCATATGTTGCGATAAGTGCTGGAGTCTCTGCTCTTTGGGGGAGAGCACATGGAGGTGCCAATGAGTCAGTCATCAAACAACTTGAAATGATAGGAAGTGTTGAAAATGTAGCTGCCTTTATAGCACGAGCAAAAGACCCTGATGATGAGTTTAGACTTATGGGATTTGGCCACCGTGTATATAAGAATTTTGACCCTAGAGCCAAAGTGTTAAAAAGTTTGCAGGTACAGCTTGAAGATGAATTAAACCTTGACTCAAACCTAATGAAAATTGCAAGTAAGATTGAAGAAATAGCTCTTAGTGATGAGTATTTTATCAGTAGAAAACTTTATCCTAACATAGATTTTTACTCTGGAATTATTTTGACTGCACTTCAAATTCCAACTTCTATGTTTACACCAATTTTTGTGATCGGTCGTACTGTAGGATGGATTACTCAATGGATTGAGTTTAAAAAAGGAAAAGGTATGAAAATTGCCCGTCCTCGTCAACTATATTTAGGTAAATAATTTTAAATTATGTTAAAAAATATAAAATCAATACAAATGACTAATAATCTAAACGACCTACTTTAAGGTTACAAAACTTAATCAACATCTTTTAAACAACACTTGGGTATAATCGCGAAATTAAAATATACCTAAGTGAGCAATAATCATGGTAAGAGTACAAAACCTTCTTATGCGTTACGGAAATAGAGTTCTATTTCAAGATATCAACCTTAAACTAGATCGTCACAAACGATATGGACTTATCGGTGCAAATGGTGCTGGTAAAACAACCTTTCTTAATATCCTTTGTGGAAAAATAACTGAATACGATGGTGAGGTAGTAATCCCTAAAGCCAATAAAGTTGGTGTTTTAGGGCAAAATCAATTTGCATTTGAAACTTTTACTATCGCTGATGCTGTTCTTTTTGGTAATAAACGTCTTTATGATGCTATAAAAGAGAAAGAAGACCTTTATACTAATGGTGATTTTGAAGATGATGCTGTAAACAACCGTTTAGCAGAGCTTGAAGTAATCTCAGTTGAAGAAGACCCAACATATGAGTACGATGTTAATATCGGTAAAATATTAGAAAATGTTGGTATTCCTGTTGGCAAACATCAAGAGCTAATGAGTACACTTGATAGTGCCGATAAATTCAAAGTTTTACTTGCACAAGTTTTATATCCTAAACCAGATGTACTCTTTCTCGATGAGCCTACAAATAACCAGGATATTGAAACAATTACATGGTTAGAAAACCAGCTTAAACGTCATGAGGGTACACTTGTTGTTATCTCTCACGATAGACACTTCCTAAACGCAGTAGTAACTAATATACTTGATGTAGATTATCAAAAAATTCGTGAGTTTACTGGTACATATGACGACTGGTATTTAGCAGCAAATATAATGGCAAAACAGCTTGAATTAGACTCAGCTAAACAGATAAAAGAAAAAGATGAGCTAGAAGCTTTCGTTCGTCGCTTCTCTGCAAATGCGTCAAAAGCGAAACAAGCAACATCTCGTCAAAGAAAACTTGATAAAATGGAGTTTGATGATATCAAACCCTCTTCTCGTCGAGATCCAAGCATCGTGTTTAAAGCTAAGAGAGTTATGGGTGATGAAGCACTTCATGTTGTAAATATTTTTCATGCTTATGGTGAGAATAAAGTACTTAATGACATTAGTTTTAAAGTTGTTCCAGGTGAAAAAATAGCACTTATCGGTGGAAATGGTGCGGGTAAAAGTACTCTAATGAAAATTTTAGCAGAAGAGATTAAAGTAGCAAGTGGTGAAGTAAATATTGGAGCAACAGTAGAACCTTCATACTTTCCACAAGATACAGCCGACATCATAAATGGTGATGGTACACTGTATGACTGGTTACGTGCTTATGATCCTAAACGCGACATAGCAGAAATCCGTAACTGTCTAGGACGAATGCTCTTTAATGGTGAACAACAAGAAAAGTCAGTTGTTAGTATCTCGGGTGGTGAAAAACACCGTATGATGCTTAGTAAACTAATGCTTGAAAATGGTAACTTTTTACTTCTTGATGAGCCATCGAATCACCTTGACCTTGAGGCTATTGTTGCACTTGGTGAAGCGCTCCATGAGTTTAAAGGAAATGTCATTTGTGTATCCCATGACCGTGAGTTACTTGATGCATTTGCTGAGCGTATTATTGAAATTCAAAGTGATGGTAGTATCATCGACTTTAAAGGTTCTTATGAAGAGTTTGCTGAGCAGAGAGCTGCTGGTAAAATATAATTACCGATGCAAAAGACTTACGAAAACTATTTAGGTCTTGGTATAGCTGGAAACTTCGCACTTCACTTAGCACAAGCTGGTGAACTCGAAGACTTTAAAGATATTATTACAGAAGATGAAGCTGCTCCAAAAGGAATATTTCCTTTTTATCTGCCTTCTTACACTCCAAGTACAAAAAATATAACAAGAACTCCAAAAGATATTTTAACAACCTTTCCCCTTTCGTCAAATACAATAAAACTGCCCTGTAGAGATGTAAATGTTCAAACAGAACCCGAAGTTGGATTGATATGTGAGATTAACTACAAAGATGGTGAGATTGAGAGTATAAGACCTACCCATTTTGGAGCATATAATGATTGTTCCATTAGAGTGGCAGGTGCAGATAAGATTAGCGATAAAAAAAACTGGGGGCCAAACTCTAAAGGCTTCGCATCTACACTGATAGAAATCGACAGTTTTCAAGAGGGTTTTATTTTAGATAACTTTAGTATTTGTAGTTTTCTTAAACGCGATAATACTCTTACAGCTTATGGAGAGAATGTAGCACTTAATGGATATAGCTATTTTTATGAGAAACTCACACTTTGGATAAAAAACCAAATAAATACACAAAAAGATTTTGGTCCACTAGAACCACTAAGTGAGTATATAGAAGCTTGTAAGCACCCTTCTAAAGCAATTATAAGTATAGGTGCCACTCGTTATACAGAATATGGCGAGAAAACATTCCTATCTCCTGCTGATGAAGTTTTTGTAGTAGTTTATAATCACAATACTTATAGCTTAGAAGAGATACAAACATCTCTAAATACAAAACAATATCTAAGAGAAGATATAAGTATTCTTCATCAAAAGGTTATTTAAATGAAAACTGGAATTTATGAGCACTATAAAGGTAATCTTTATGATGTAATTGACACAGTCACACATAGCGAAAGTGAAGAGACACTTGTCCTCTATAGAACTATGTATGGTGAAAAAAGTTTATGGGTAAGGCCATTTCTTATGTTTAACGAAACAGTAGAAGTAAATGGTGTAGAAGTTCCACGATTTAAGTATATTGGAAAAGCAAATGAGTAGAGGTAAGAAGCTCGATTTATTTATTGGTGCAGATATAGATGACAGCTGGAATGAAATAGCTACGAAGAGAAAAACTAAAGTCTTAGCAGAAGACTTAGAGCCAAAAAAACATTTCCTAGTCTTCGCTAAAGAGAAACGTAGGGGTAAAATAGTTACTCTTGTTGGAGAGTTCCAGATACTAAAAGAAGATGCTAATACTACACTTAAATTACTCAAAAAGAAATTAGGATGTGGTGGTATCTATAAGGATGGTTTTATGGAATTTCAAGGAGAGTTAAAAGAGAAACTTCGCCCTCTTTTAGTAGACTTGAACTTTCATTTTAAAAATGGCCATTAGGCTGTTTTAACTTTCCTACTACTTACATTGGATGTGATAATATATCTATCCCCTCCTGTCTCTTTAGCCTTATAAAGCATCTCATCAAAATACCTATAACTCCTTAATCTATTAAATTGAAAGCCTTTTGTGTACAATTTATCTATCAAAACCTTACAAGGACTCTATATCTTTTATCTCTTTAAATATTTCACCTGAAAGGTTTTGGCAAGCATCTTTTGTAACTAAAATATCATCTTCTATTCGTATCCCAATACCACGGAACCTTTTTGGAACACTCTTATCATCTTGGGGTATGTAAATTCCAGGTTCAACTGTCATTACCATACCCGCTAAAAGAGGAATTTCTTTACCCTTAGTGTTTTTATATGGTCCAGTATCATGTACATCTAGCCCCATCCAATGCCCTATTCCATGTGGATAGTACTTTTTAAGTTTTTTCTTCTTTATAAGTTTTTTCACATTACCTTTTAATATGCCCAAAGAGATTAAACCCTCGCATAAAAGTTCTTCAGATTTACTATGTAAATCACTTCTCATAACTCCAGCTTTTACCATACTAATTATCTCTTTTTCAACGAAAAGTATCATTGAGTATAACTCTTTTTGAGGCTCTGTAAACTTTCCACTGACTGGAATGGTTCTTGTAATGTCACTAGCATAGTAATCATACTCACACCCTGCATCAATTAAAATCAACTTATTATTTTCAAGTTTGTCATCATTTTTAATATAGTGAAGTGTATTTGCATTATTACCACAAGCTACAATACTTGTATAAGCATCACTGTAAGCACCTTGTTTTTTAAAGACATACTCAATTTCTGCTTGTAATTCATCCTCACTATGTAAGCTCTTTGCCTTACTCATAGCTAGATGATGTGCCTCTTTTGTTATGCTTAGTGCTTTCTTGATAAGTGCAATTTCTGCACTTGATTTACATAAACGAAGCTCTCCTACCTTATGAGATATATTATAATGACAAAGTAGGTGAGAGCCCAGTTTTTTTAGTTTATCCACTCTTTCATCTTGCATTGTAAAATCAAGATAAAGAGAGAGTTTGTCTTTAAATAACTCAGCTACTTTTTTATCAAATTTATCCATAGTAAAAATATCATCTACATCAAAAATAGTTTTAGCCTCTTTTTGACCTAGTCTTTTACCCGTCCAAAGTTCTAAAAGTTCATCTTTTTTTTGAACAAAAAGATATGTTTTAATCTTTTTTTCTTTTTTTATTATAACAAGTGCAGAGTTATCTTCTTTAAATCCACACATATAGTAAAAGTTACTATTTTGTCTATATGGATACTCTGTATCATTTGAACGTTGCTGTGCTTTAGCACTTACAAGAACAGTAATTGAATGCTTTTTTAGTTTTTTTGCTAAAGCAGTTCTACGTTTTGCATATTCTTCTTCTTTTATCATTTGCATACTCCATTTAACCAAATATTTGTTTCATACAGGACTCTTGAGAGTCCTAAATTTAAAGCTATGACACCGCCTTTAGCATCTAGACTTCCTGCATCAATTTTTGCCGTAAATGTAGAATGAGAAAGACTTTTAGAATTATTTGTGTTAAGGAGATTAAAGGTAAGCACAACTTCAACATAGGATTTTTCATTCTCTTGTTTAAAGTACTGTATAAACTTTTCAACATCTGCTTCTAAAAGTAAATCAGCTTTAGTTCTTGACTTATAAGTACTAGTATTAAAAAATAAAGCACTACTTCTTATACTTTTAACAAGTGCATCACTTATTGCTTTATTTGGAGTTCTTGCCCACTTTGATTGAGTAAATACAGACTCTTGATACTCAGCTTGAATATACTTCATTTTTTGTGACATCAATGTATTTGAGCTAAAGACTTGTCCCACCTTTAAAGACTTGTCTCTACATTGTTTAGCCATATACTCTTGTTCTTGTATATTAGGTGCTAATCTATACTCTGAAACATGTGGCTGAATTGTAGTACAAGCACTAAAAAACAGTGTTAAAAATATCAATACTATTTTCATTTATTTCTCCCCTGGAGCTTTTTTTATTTCTTCTTTTTTATATAAAATATCTGAAGGACTACTATTATACTGCTCAAGTACCCCTTCAATCCTTATCATCAAGTCTTGCATCTGTAAAAAAGTGTTATTCATGGCTGGAATCACATCTGCACCCATATCTTGTATATTAAACTCTCCACTTGAAATAGCCCTTTTTATCTCCTCCATAGTAGCTGTAATCCCTACATAACTTGTAGTAATTGAATCAAATGAACCCGCAGTATCATCTTCCCATTTTGTACTTTTTTGTAAAAAATTATCAATTTTTGGCATTATTTTGTTGAGCTTTTGACTAAATTCATCAAGGTTTTTTATACTTGAGTGAATATGCTTAATTGTATCCTCATCTAAAAGAAGGCCCATTTTATACATCGCACTTGCACTATGTTTTAAGAGTAGGGACATCTGTTTTTGGTTATTGGCACCTAATAGTTTCTCTGTTAAACCTAAAGTCGAAGATAAATGGCTTGACACACTTCCAAGGGACTTCTCAAAGTTTTCAAAGAATGACGGAACTGTTTTTATAACAGGATATTCTTCATTCTCATTTAGAGTAAGCACCTTTGCATTATGCACACCCATGCTCAGATTAATATATGTGAGCCCAGTGATACCCTGTGCCGTTAATTTTGCCACTGTATCAGTTTTTATAGGTGTAGTTTTTAATATGCTTACTGTTACTTGTACCTGCTCAGAATTATTAGGATTTATTTCTAGTACTTTTACTTTTCCTACACTAATTCCCCTGTATTTTACAGGTGCATCTATATTTAAACCAAGTACAGATTCATCAAAATATATAGTATATTTTTTGATGTCACTAGAGAGTTCTGGTTTTATCAGCCAATATGTAAAAGCTACCATTAAACTTATGACTACAATTACTAAAATACCAACAATTGTATAATTTACTTTATTATTCATTATCTTATTTTCACCTTATTTAAAAAATATTTTCACAAAGTCACTACTTGATGTTGCTACATCACTTAGTGTCCCTTCATAAGCTATTTTCATCTCATCTATTATAGCCACTCTATCTAAAGTGTCATATATAGAGCGCAGATCATGTGAAACCATTACTACTGTTAACCCTAACATATCTCTTAGCTTGAGTATAAGTGCATCAAATTCACGTGCTGAGATAGGGTCTAGTCCGCTTGTAGGCTCATCTAAAAAGAGAAGCTTAGGATCCATAGCTAGTGCACGAGCTAGACCTGCTTTTTTTTTCATACCACCACTAATCTGTGATGGGTAGAGTTTAGAATCAGTGCTTTTAAGACCAACTAAATTGATTTTAAATTTTACAATTTCATTTATCATTGCAAGAGATAAATCGGTATATTCTACTAAAGGTAAAGCTATATTTTCTTCTATACTTAAGGAGGAGAATAGTGCTCCAGCTTGAAATAAAACACCCCAATCTCTTCTTAAACTTTGTGCATTAACTTGAGATATATTACTTAAACTTTTATCTAATATAGTGATATTTCCATGAGTAAACTCTTGAAGCAAAACCATCTCTCTAAGTAGCGTAGTCTTCCCACATCCACTGGGTCCTAAAATCCCATAAATTTCACCCTCATTTATATCTAAGTTAAGACCTTTGTGCACTATTTTCTCATCAAACTGGGTATGAATATCTCTTACACTTATAATACTCATCTTAAATTCCTAGATTAGTTAATGCAATTGAAAAAAGTGCATCACAGACTATAACTGCAAAAATAGATTCAACAACACTTTTAGTAGTATTAAGCCCTATACTTTGCGTATCGTTTTTTACAATCAAACCACGGTATATTCCTATACTTGCAATCAAAAATGCGAAAAAAGGACCTTTAATTATTCCAATAAAGAAGTGTCTCACGTCAACAACCTCTCTAAACCTATCTAAAAATAGTTCATAACTAATACCAAGATCTATATGTGAGACTATCATACCTCCAAAAATACCCATAATATCTGCGATAAATATCAAAAGAGGCATTGCTATCATAAGTGCAATAATTCTTGGTATAACCAGAAAAGTGAAAGGATCAAAACCCATTGTTTTCATGGCATCTAACTCTTGTGTAATTTTCATAGCCCCTATTTGGGCTGTAAACGCAGAGCCACTACGACCTGCAATGACAATAGCTGTAATCAGAGGTGCTAATTCCCGTAAAATTGATATACCAAGCATATCAACTATAAAAATATTTGCCCCATAGAGTTTTAACTGATATGCAGATTGGTAGGCTATAACCACACCTATAAGAAAACTAGTGAGGGCTACAATTCCTATAGCTTTAATAGCAGACTCATTAAGTTCAAATGCAATCTCTTTATAACGGATATTATTCAAAGACTTTAAATAATCTAATTGTGTCATAGATACTTTTCCAAAAAACTCCATAAACAAGAGGAAACCATAAAAAAATTTATTTATTTTTATAATACTACTTTTTAAAAATAAACCTTTAGTATCATTTATTTTTATCTCTGAATTTGTAATAGTTTTCTGCATTTTCACAAGTTCTAGAGTAGAGAGTACCTTCTCATTAAAACATAAAATTCTTGTTTTTTTTGATTTTGTATTGTACTCTTCTTCGAGTTTTATAAGAAAGATTGCGGCAGCTGTATCTAAGTAGGCTAGCTCATGTAAATCAAGGGCTATAAGACTAACTTCCTTAAATGAAATAGTCTGAAGCTGCTTTTGAAATGTAGTAATAGTATAAAGAGTAAGCTCTCCTGAAAATTTTATAGAGAGTTTATCACCTTGTAAGTTATAAGTTAAATTACTAGCCATTTCAGTATATTACTAGAAATCATTTACTAAGAATTTGTTTACTATTAAGGAATTGTCAGCCATCTTTCAAATCTCCACATATTCGTTTTCATCTATCATTAGTTCATTGTCTCTTATTGATTTTACAGTAAAATATCTTTGATTGCAAGCAAAAGCTGCTAAATTGATATAGTTAAATTCATCAAAAAAGAAGTGCTTGTTTTGATGGTAATGCCCCTCTATAAAATACTCACACTTAAATGTATCTAATTGACGATTTTTCACATAAGATTCAAAACCTATAAACTCTTTACAGTCATCTTTTTTATCTAAGTAAGTATCTAGTTTATTAAGTATAAAGTTCTTTGTGAGAGTATCTATAAAGTTTAATAAAAAAAGTACCAAACTATTTCGGATGAATGCAGTATATATTTTATAAGCAAGACCAATATCAAAGTCGCCATGAGCTAAAGCCACTCTTTTATCTTTATAAGAACAGATTAGAGGCTGTTCTTTTAGGCGAATAACTTTGGCATTTAAAAATATATCTTGAAGGTTGAAGTCATGGTTCCCTTCTAAATAGATAAGTTCAATACTCTCACTAATTTCATTTAAAAGCTTTATTATTTCTCTATTATCCTCTTGTGTTTTAGGTACTTGTTTAAAAAGAGTATCAAAAATATCACCCATTAGTATAAGTTGTGAAGTAAGTATTTTTTTAGAATGTATCTCTTTTATAAGTGCTAAAAGCTCTGGACGAGAAGAAGAGTAATGTGCATCAGAAATAATCAGTGCACCCTCTTGGAGTTCTATATTATGGGACATATGCTATATTTGGTATACCTGTATTTTCATCTAACCCCATCATCAGGTTTGCATTTACAATTGCTTGAGACGATGAACCACGAAGAAGATTATCAATACTACTTGAGATAAAAAGAAGATTTCCTTTTTGTTTTACATAAATATCGCAAAAATTTGTTCCTGCTGTATTTTTCATATCAACTGGATTTTTACTTACTCTTACATAAGGCTCATTTTTATAGTACTCTCTTAAAAGTTCTTCTGCATCAAATTCACCCTGTGTTTGGATATAAATAGAAGAGAGCATACCACGAGTAAGCGGAACTAAGTGAGGTACAAAATTCACCTCGTCAAAATCTATATTTAATTTTTGAGCTATCTCGGGTGCATGTCTATGAAAGAATGGATTGTATGAAAAGAGATTGTCATTGACATTTACAAAATGTGTCACTTCACTCAGTTTTTTACCAGCACCACTCACTCCAGTTTTAGCATCAATGATAACAGGAGTACCTGCAATACGTTTATCTAAAAAGGGAAGAAGTCCAAGTATTGCAGAAGTCGGAAAGCATCCTGGATTAGCAACTAAAGAAGCTTTTTTTATCTCATTTCTATACATCTCGGGGAGACCATACACAACATTTTCTAGGTTTTCTTTATCTGTATGAGGACAGTAGTACTCTTCATAAACATCTTGAGTAAGTCTATAATCAGCTGAAAAATCAACTACTTTTGTACCGAGTTTCATAAATGGTTTTACAAATACCATCGCTGTTTTATGAGGTACTGCTAAAAAGACAAGTTCACACTCTGAAGCACACTTATCTACATCAGCTTTTTGAACTTTAAGTTCACAAACACCACTAAGAGATGGATGTATCTCATCTATACTAGTTTCCCCTGTAGAATTTGCAAGATAAGCAAGAGTAAATGTAGGATGGTTGATCAGAATTTTTACAAGTTCTAAACCTGTATAACCGCTCACACCAATAATCCCTACATTTATTTTTTTACTCACTATATCATACACTCAAAAACTGTCTCTTCGTATTTTACTTCATCAATTTCAAACTCTTTTTCTCCACCAGGAAGACGAACTTTCACTTCATCGCCTTCTTCTTTTCCAAGAAGTTGCTTTGCTAAAGGAGAGTTAAAAGAGATAAGTCCCATATCAGGATTTGATTCACAGCCACCAACTAAAGTATAAGTGACCTCTTCTTCAGTATTCATATCAGTCATAACAACGGTAGAACCAAAAGAGATTTTGGCATGTTCAAGTTCTTTTGGATTTACTATCTGTGCTTTTCCAAGTATTTCTTGAAGGTCCCCTAAACGGTTATCAATATTCTTTTGCATCTCTTTTGCAGCATGGTACTCTGCATTTTCTTTTAAGTCACCATGTTCTAGTGCATCTTCTATATCTCTAACGCACTGAGGACGTTGAACTTCTTTAAGGTTTTTTACTTCCGCTTGTAATTTTTCATAACCAAATAGTGTCATCGGTTCTACATTTTGCATAATCATTCTCTTTTATTTTATTGTTACTAATTATAGCAGACTTAGTTAACCTTGGGATACCCAAATGAAAAAAAAACTTTTGCAATTTCTTTTTACTCTTGTCTTAAACTACAAAAACATTTTATAGGAGGGGAAATGTGAAACTAATTTTAAAGGAGAAGCTAACTTGAGAGGACACCTCTTTAAGTAAAATAGCGAGAGAACTTCTAAAACTTTTGTGATGCATAAAAACCAAATAGTAAATTTAGATATGCTTTATGAAGATAAATTAATTAACTTAAATCAATACCTCAAAGAAAGAATCATCTACTTTGAACTTATAGTACAGCAAAAAAATATTTAATTATCTGTGGAATCTAGTGTATCTGTTAGTATAAAGTTGAATACTACTAAATGACAAAAGATACTACACTCTAATCTGATTAAATATTCTAATAAAAATACTCAAGTATAAGTCTTTTTAAAAGAAGAAGGTGCTGTTGGACTTTTAATTGCAGATTATGATCAAGATATCTAAAATCATAAAAAAAACACTTTAGAGATATGCTAGAGAAGATAGTTATAAAAGTAGTTTTAGGATAGATATGTGTACAGTTAAGTCCATTATTGATAAACCTGATATAGATTTACATATCCATTCAGACCTTGAAAAAGGTAATCAGTTTTCTTATGTTTTTTATTCCTCTATGCTCGTAAAGATGATAAATCAAAAAGACGAATTTCATCTTCAAAATCTAAAGTAATAATACACCCTTTTTTACTAATAGCTTTAATATTTTTAAGACCTTTCAAGAGTTCTTTATTTATTTTACTCAAAGGGTCATAAGCAAATAATGTCTCATCTTTTATAAAAAAGATACGGCCACCCCCACAGCCATCACCAATTATGCCCTCACAAACAAGAGGAGAGTTAAAATCAAAACCATGACTCATCTAAGCACTCCTCTTTAGTTTCACTCAGCCACTCACTATATTCTGTACTGTTTTTATCAATAAGTATGTATTCATCATGAGTATAATTTTTAAAAGTAGCCTCATCGATACACTTACACAACTTTGAGTTATCTGTCTCATTACAGTGACTTATCATTACCATTTTTTGCTCATTTTCCCAACCTATATAAGAAGTATAGTATGGATAGAGTGTCCAAATAGCAAACCCAATTGTCAAGACTATGTTTGTAATGTATGAACTTTTACGAGTCTCAAAGTATTTTTTCAGATCATAAGAAATAAGTATCACAAAAACTATCTCTAGCCCTATGTTAAACCAGTCTGTATCCATAAAATCAAACAACTATTTCTTTCCTCTTATTTTTTTCATTGCTTCACCACACATAGTTAAACCAAATGCAGCAGTCACACCCATAAAAGAGCCCTTTTCTTTTATATTTGCTTCTTCTGATGAGAATATAACCTTATACTTTTTTTTAAAGCCCCTTTTTTTAAGTTCATATCGAATCTTTGAACCAAATCTATCACCGTAACTTTTCCAAATATCATCTACTTTTATTTTTGTAGGGTCCATACGTTTTGCTCCACCAAAAGAGCTTATGAGCTTTTTATAGCATTTTTGAGCTAAAGCTAATTTGGCATTTCTATCATCTATGGCATCAAGGACTAAATCAAAGGGCTCAAAATCAAAATCCCACACCCACTGCTCATCTATACGTTTTTCTATGATTGTTACTTCAGGATAATGCTTTTTCAGTGCTTCCACTTTAACTTCACCCTCATGTAATTCCGACCACATTTGACGGTTTTGATTACTATCATCATAGGTATCATAATCTACAATAGTTATGTTTTTGACACCACTGCGGTAAAGGCAATCCAAACAAAAGGAACCAACACCACCAACACCAAGTAAAATGATATTCGCATTTTCTAGTTTAGCGAAGTCATCTCCTAGAAGAAGCTCTATGCGGTCATACTTCCCCATTTAAAGCCATTCTTCTAATGCTTTCATAGATTTATAAGCAGATAAATCAAGCATTATAGGTGTAATAGAAATATACCCGGACTCTATGGCATCAAAATCAGTCATACCAGTTTTACCCTCACGAGATGAAAAGTCTAAAGGGTGCAGACCCAACCAGTGAAACTCTTCTCCTCTAGGATTACGGTGAAGGTGTGAATCATTTACATAGTGTCTATAACCTGCATAGGTTACTTTTATCTCAGCTTCTTGTTTGTTTGAAGGGATGTTTATATTTAAGAACTGGCGAGCAGGGAGTGGGAAGGAGCCTTCTCTTATTTTACTCAC
>QNZS01000012.1 GCA_003978465.1 Sulfurimonas sp.
GTTCTTGTCTGGGTGATATTTTTTAGCCATTGTTCTATATGCTTTTTTTATTGTAGTTTTATCTGCACTTTGTGATACTTCTAATATTTCGTAGTAACTTAAATCTTCCATTTTTTCCCTATAAATAATAATAATATTTTTGCAATTATACCCATAAATATTAAATATTATAAATGCTATAATACTCATATGAAAGCAAGCACCTATTTTTTAATAATTACACTCCTCTTATTTGGTTGTTCCTCTAAACCAAAAGTTCTATTTGAATCACTTCCAAATACTTACCTTTCGGAAAGTGACTTTAACTCTTTACCGAATTTTACACAAGAAAATTATATTGAAGTTCTAGAGAATTTTAAAAATAATTGTCGTAGTTCTAAAGCGAAAAAGTTATATGCAAACCTTTGTAAAGAAGTGGAAAGTATAAAGAATGCCGAGTTGTTTTTGACAAGCTCTTTTACTCCTTATGTTATTACAAATAAAGAGAATAAAAGAGAAGGGCTTCTTACCGGGTATTATGAACCTAAACTCAATGCTTCTTTAACAAGACATGATCAATATCAGTACCCTTTATATGAAACACCCAAAGACCTAGTTATTGTTGATTTAAGCTCAATATATCCAGCTTTAAAGAACTATAGACTAAGAGGAAAAGTAGTAAATAATAGACTTGTTCCATACAACACAAGAGCAGAGAGTAAGAAAAAAACTGTATATGCAGATGTTATATGTTATTGTGATTCACAAATTGATAAGTTTTTTTTAGAGATACAAGGTTCTGGAAGAGTTGTATTAGATAATAATAGCACAATATATGTAGGTTATGATAATCAAAATGGACATAAATATAGAGCTATAGGTCGTTACTTAGTAAAAATAGGGGCATTATCTTTAGAAGAAATATCCCTTCAAAGTATCAGAAAATGGCTTATTAACAACCCTTCAAGAGTAGATGAAGTTTTAAACTATAACAAGTCACTTATTTATTTTAAGCAAAGAAAACAATGTGCTACTGGTGCCTTAGGATTAGAACTAACTCCTAATCGATCAGTCGCAGTTGATAGAAGGTATATACCCTTAGGGAGTATGTTATACTTACATTCAAATATAGCAATGAAAGACTTGAATACAATAGTTTTTGCACAAGATACTGGTGGAGCGATTAAGGGAAATCTTCGTGCTGATCTTTTTCTTGGAACTGGTAAAGAGGCTCTTTCAGTTGCTGGAAAACTGAAGTCAGAATTACAGTTATGGATACTACTTCCTAAAAATAAAAAAGAGAAAACTAAATGAATAATGCACTAGAGAAATTTAATCGTTTAGTTGATGCCCTCCAAGAACTACCAACAATTGGTAAAAAATCAGCGACAAGACTTGCTTACCATATGATAATGAATGACACATTTGTCGGTATGCGTATATCCCATGCTATTGAAGATGCTTTAGGTAACTTAAAGAAGTGTATAGACTGTGGTGGTATGAGTGAAGATGAACTCTGTTATATATGTACTGATGATGGACGAGACTCTACTCTTTTATGTATAGTAGAAAATGCCAAGGATATTTTGCTTTTAGAAGAAAATGGCCTTTTTGATGGAAAATACTTTGTTCTTGACTCTTTAGATGAATACAGTGTATCAAAATTAGAGTCTTTAGTAGAAGAGGGTGTAAAGGAAATACTTTTTGCCTTAACACCTTCTATTCCTAACGATGCAGTGATTCTCTACATAGAAGATAAACTAAATACATACAATATAAATTTTTCTAAAATAGCACAGGGTGTACCAACGGGAGTAAGTTTAGAAAATATTGATCTATTATCCCTTACTCGTGCACTTGAAGATAGAGTTCGTGTTTAAATAATTTTTTTAATATTAATATTATTTTGTTTACTTTATCAATAAATGAGATAAGTGATAATAGTACATATAATTTAGCAGAAGTAGAAAGAAAGACTACAAAGTCAAGTATATAAAAATGGTAAGATCATAATTTTGGACTATATCCTTATGGAGTAAGCTATATTTTGACCTATAGAGTAAGAGGTGAAGTATATGAGTCTCATATTCAATCCACAGAGTATAAAAATATATAAGTAGAGCTCCAGATAAGTCTACAGTTACAAGTAGGTAAGAATATTTGTTCTTTAAGAGGGAAGTCTTATGTCTCTTAAATACAGCAAGCTTTTTGACAGATTTATACAGAATTAGTCCCTTTTCGTGGAACAATGTATAACCCTGAGGCTTTCGTGATTTTCCCATTGAAGGTGATGATATCTACTTGAGACTCTGCTCTGTGAAGTTCACTTTAGCACATCGCTCAAATGGATAGTCAAATACAAAACATGTAGTCTTTGATAATAATCTCTCTCGTAGTATCAATGATGCCTCTGCAACTTTAAGATTACAACATAAGTAAATTACTTTTGATTGTAAAGCATGTATTCCTTTTCCTGAAGATCCAGAAAAAAGTGATAATGTGGATTTGATGGACTTAAGGGAATTTTTATAAAAGAAAACTTTGAGTCATCTCTCTTTTTATATCATCTTTTTTTAAAGTATAATTTACAAATAGCTCATTTGAGAGTACACCTTGACCTAAAAGCATATCTGCACCATCTTTATAGGTAATATTATTATCACGAGCTAGTTGTAAAAATGGTGTGAGCTTTCCATATATTGCATCTGCTACAAAGTTTGTATTTTTTAAGATAGACATTAGTAATTCTTTTGGTGCAGGAAGTTCTTCATCTTTGAGTCCTGCACTTGTAGTGTTTACTACTAAGTCATAGTGAGAAAGCTCAAATGTATCCCAAGTATATGTTTGGCAATCTAAGGCATCAAAAAATGAGAGACGTCCCTCACTTCTATTGATAACATTTACTTCTATACCTTCTTGTTTAAATCTTGCTGCGAGTGCTTTAGCTGTTCCACCAGCACCAAGTATAAGAATTTTATCTATATTATTCAACTCTTCTATGGCATACATAAAACCATCAGCATCGGTGTTATAACCAATAAGTTTTCCATTTTCATTTATAAGTGTATTTACAACACCAACAGTCTTAGCAAAACCACGTACTTCATCACAGGCATTAAATGCAGCTTCTTTATGGGGAACTGTAACATTTGCACCGGAGAGCTTTAATGCAAAAAAAGTCTCTTTGAGTGTTGTTCCATCTTTTAAGTGTGTACGAGTATAGCAAGCAGGATAGTTTAGGTTTTTAAAAACACTGTTGTGCATTAGGGGTGAGCGAGAATGTGAGACAGGGTCACCGAAGATAGAAAAAAGTTTCATAAGTTACTTTTTATCTAAATCATGAAGGGAGTGAATAAGAGCACCGAGTTTATTTTCAACTTCCTCATACTCTGTCTCTTTCACACTATCAGCTACTATACCTGCACCAGCTTGGAGGATTACTTTGTCTTCTTTAACCATAGCGGTTCTAATTGTAATAGCTGAGTCCATATTTCCATCAAAACCGAAGTAACCTATACTACCACTATAAAACCCGCGTTTAAGACCTTCATACTCTGCTATAAGTTCCATAGCACGAATTTTTGGTGCACCAGTCATAGTTCCTGCTGTGAATGTTGCCATAAAGAGGTCAAACATATCTTTATCATCTGCAAGTTCTGCTGTAACATCTGAGACTATATGCATAACATGAGAAAAGCGCTCTATATGCATCATATCTTCAACTTTTACAGTTCCTGTTTTCGCAACACGGCTTACATCATTTCGACCTAGGTCTATAAGCATAAGGTGTTCAGATAATTCTTTAGGGTCAGCTAAAAGTTCGAGTTCAAGTTCTTTATCTAGCTCTTTAGTTATACCACGTTTACGTGTGCCGGCAATAGGACGAAGTAAAAGTTTATTTTCCTCTAAACGTACCATTACCTCAGGAGAAGAACCAACTATACTAAAGTCTTCATACTCCATTAAAAACATATATGGAGAAGGGTTTTTTGCACGAAGAATTCTATAAAAACTAAAAGGATCTACTTTGATGTTTCTTGTAAAACGGTTGGTCATAAGAATCTGAAAAACATCACCACTTCTTATCATCTCTTTTGACTTGTCTATCATTTCAAAGAATTTTTCTTTAGAGTGAGCAAAACTGCCGTTGTCTGTACCTATGTTATGAACACGATGTTTATAAGTGTACGAGCTTTTAAGGTCATCATGAATAGTCATAAATTTTTCTTCATATTCTTTGAGTGTTGAGATTAAAGTTATCTGATGGTTTTTATGAGAATAGACGAGAATCATTTTTGGAAGTATAAAGTCTAAGTCAGGAGTGTTTAACTCATCTTCTAGATTATCCATACTTGAACCTAATTTAGGTTCAAAAACTTTAACCATATCATAAGAGATATAACCTATAAAACCATCAACATAACCGACTTTAAGTTTTTTTGTAGCTTCTTTATAGATACTAGTGTTTATTTTTTTATAATACTCTTTTAAAAAAATAAAAGGACTTTCTTCTTTTGGGTGTTGTATTCCATTGATATCAGTGTGAATTGTTCGGTTATTTATATATTGGAGACGTTCACGTGCTCCTATACAGATAAAAGAGTAGTTTCCTTCACTCCCACCAGCAGATTCAAAAAGGTAAGTAATCTCACCTTTAAACATATCTTTGAGTTTAGAATAAACAGCGATTGGAGCTAATTGGTCAAGTGTAAATTGTTTAGAGTGTATCAATGTATACCTTAAATTTGTAAGTTAAAATGTAACTAAAAAAGAACCGGGTTCTACTTTTGAGCGAAGAACATGTCTAGCATTTTGAGCCTCAGGAGAACTTGTAAATGGGCCTACAAGGACTTTGCTCAGACTAGAAACCTTATGAAACTTATACTTATAACCAAGTTGTGTAATAGAGTCTAAAAACTTTTTATTTGGCTTATATTTTGAAAAAGAACCAACTTGAATATAATAAGTAGTAGTTGATGATTTAGTAAATAGTGTACTTTTTTTAGTAACTATAGGCTTTTTAATAAATTGTTCTTTTTGAACAATAGGTAACTTTTTGTGAATTACTTTTTCAGATTTTTCTGCTAAACTTTCTTCTTTTAGTCTTTGAGCGATTAGGGCTAAGTCTGTATCTGAACTTGTCTCTTCAACTATAACAACTTCTTCAAATAGTTGCTCTTCTTGAGCTTGCATGATTTGTCTTTGAGGTTCTTGTGGAAGTACAGCTTGAGGAAGATTATCTGTTCCATTTGAACTTAAAGAATTCATTAGCATTACAACAACGATAAGAATAACCCCTAGTGTTGCAACTGCTAATACTATCTTTTTATTAGAGTTGTTATTCCCACCTTTATTTAAAATTATATCATTAAGTTCATTTTTATCGTTCATAATTTTCCTTCGGGTTG
This sequence comes from Sulfurimonas sp., assembly GCA_003978465.1. Taxonomy (GTDB): domain Bacteria; phylum Campylobacterota; class Campylobacteria; order Campylobacterales; family Sulfurimonadaceae; genus Sulfurimonas. The sequence continues at coordinate 5,388 of QNZS01000012.1, forward strand.
TTTAATTTATATCTTATCCAAAATCTGATAATAGAGCAAGTCACATGTGTTTAGACCAAGAAGCTTAACGTTCTTTAGCATACATTTCATATGGAAGTGTAAGTATATTGTATTTGTTAGGCATGTCTGAATTTGGAAACATATGGCACTACTTTGGTTGCTTAGCAGCTAGTTACATACTAAAAGCTTTACTCAGTTGAATAGCTTTTGCTAATCCCGTATGACCTTTATGTATATAAATATGAAGGTGCCATTCAGTTTTTATTTTACAAGTTGTAAAGTTTATATAACTCTCTTCTCGAAGTAAAAGTTATGCTTTATGGTAAAAGCATTTAGGATCACGACCATTATAATATATAACAATGTTTTATACACTAGTACACTTATTCACTACAGTATCTTTTTTATCCAGTAATGATCACTCACTATTTTATAAGTTTTAGATCTATAGAAGTAAAAGTTGTACCCTTGTATTGTATTTTATTTTATAAAATGAGATACTTTCACCTCTTTACAACAACACTGGAATAAGTTTCGTAATCTATTTTAACATGAGGTTTCCTTCGTGAGAAAGCCCTCAACAAACTATTTATGCCTAGTAAGTCGATTGGTTATAGATTACAAAGTTCTGTGCAAGTTCTTTAAGTTCTGCTTTGATAGTTGCTTGAAGTTCAGTGTTCGTAATGTCATCTAAAACATCAGCCATTTTATTACCAATAAGCTCAAACTCTTTCTCTTTCATACCACGACTTGTAAGCGCAGGAGATCCAACGCGAATACCTGAAGTAACAAAAGGACTTCTTGTCTCACCAGGAACAGTGTTTTTATTAATAGTTATACCAGCATTACCAAGAGCTGCATCAGCATCTTTACCGCTAATATCTGTACCAACAAAAGATACAAGAATTAAGTGGTTATCTGTTCCACCTGAAACTACATCATATCCACGTTTAACCATAACTTCACCAAGTATTTTTGCATTTGCTTTTACTTGTTTAGCATATGTTTTCCACTCTGAAGATAAGTTGTACTTGAAACCAACAGCTTTTGCAGCGATAACATGTACAAGTGGTCCACCTTGAAGGGCAGGGAAGATTGCTGAGTTGATCTTCTTAGCGATATCTTCATCATTTGTCATTATCATACCACCTCGAGGACCTGCAAGAGTCTTGTGTGTAGTTGTACTTACAACATGTGCATGAGGGAATGGACTTGGGTGCTCATCAGCTGCAACTAACCCTGCTATATGCGCGATGTCTGCAAAAAGAATTGCACCAACTGCATCAGCAATCTCACGGAACTTAGCAAAGTCAATTTCACGAGCATAAGCAGAAGCACCACAAACGATAATCTTAGGTTTAACAATTTGAGCGATGTCTAAAACTCTATCATAGTTAATACGACCATCAAGTTCAACTCCATAAGTAAATGAAGAGTAGTTCTTACCGGAAAAAGATGGTTTAGAACCATGAGTTAAGTGACCACCATGGCTTAAATCCATACCTAAAAGTTTATCACCAGCTTTAAGAAGCGCTGCATACACTGCACCATTTGCTTGACTACCTGAGTGGGGCTGGACATTTGCATAATTACATCCAAAAAGTTCACAAGCTCTATCTATTGCTAACTGCTCAACACCATCAGCATACTCACAACCACCGTAGTAACGTTTTTGTGGGTAACCCTCTGCATACTTATTAGTAAATACTGAACCCATTGCTTCCATTACTGCTGGAAGTGTAAAGTTTTCAGAGGCAATCATCTCTAAGTGATCCGTTTGACGCTCTAACTCTTTTTCACATAAATCGAATATTTCGCTATCGTACTCTTTTAAAAAACTCATAATATAAAATTCCTTGTTATAGTTAAAGTAATTGTACTGAAAAAGAACTAATAAAAGGCTTATTGATTCAGATATTTATCAATTAAGTTGAATTTTTTTAAGTGAAAAAGTAGTTTTTAGATTATAGAATAAAAGAGAGAAGGGGAAAAAGAAAGGAGTATCAGTTACTCACTTACTTCTTCTTCATTGTTAATAGGTTTCATAGCAGGGAATAAAAGAACATCACGAATACTATGCTCATTTGTGAGGAGCATAACTAGTCTGTCTATTCCTATACCTTGACCAGCAGTTGGAGCCATACCATAACTTAGTGCTTCAACAAAGTCTTTATCCATTTCATGTGCTTCATCATCACCAGAATCTTTAGCAGCCATTTGACCCTCAAAACGAGAAAGTTGATCTATAGGATCGTTTAACTCAGAAAATGCATTCGCTATCTCACGTCCTGCAATGAAAAGCTCAAAACGCTCAGTAATAGCAGGGTTATCATCACTACGACGTGCGAGTGGAGAAATCTCTACTGGGTATTCTGTAATAAAAGTAGGGTCGATTAGCTTTTCTTCAACAAACTCGTCAAAAAGTTCGCCTTGAAGTTGTCCTAAGTTTAAATTAGGTTTTACAGTAATATTTTGTGTCTTTAAATATGCAAGAATAGACTCTTTTGTTATACAAGCCTCTGCTGGAACACCACCAATAGTAGTAAGTGATTCTACGAGAGGAATCTCTTGAAAATTATTAAAATTAACAACCATATCTCCATAAGGAAGTTGAGTTGGAAGATTTAAGTGCTCAAAAAGATACTGAAAATATTCTTTTGTAATCTCAATTAAATCTTTGTATGTTTTGTAAGCCCAGTAAAATTCTATAGATGTGAACTCAGGATTATGTGTAGCATCCATACCTTCATTTCTAAAGTTACGGTTGATTTCAAAAACTGCCTCAAAACCACCAACGATTAAACGTTTAAGGTATAACTCAGGTGCAATTCGTAAGAATCTATCTATCCCAAGTGCATTATGGTGTGTAACAAATGGTTTTGCATTTGCTCCACCTGCAATAGGGTGCATCATTGGTGTTTCAACTTCTAAGAAACCTTTATCTTCAAAGAATCTTCTTGTTAAAGAGATAACCTTTGAGCGTGTTTGAAAAGTCTTACGAACATCTGCATTCATTATAAGGTCAAGATAGCGTTTACGGTAACGGATCTCTTTATCTGTAACACCATGGAACTTCTCAGGAAGTGGACTAATTGCTTTTGTAAGAATAGTAAAACTATCTACATGAAGAGAAAGTTCTCCCTTCCCAGTTACAAAAGGAAAACCACCAACTTCGATAATATCACCGACTTCAATGTTCTTTTTAAACATTGTATTGTAAAAATCTTCTGGAAGATTGTCACGTGTTACATATACTTGTAACATACCTGACTCATCTTCGATTTTAACAAATGAAGCTTTCCCCATAACACGTAAGAGTTTGATACGCCCACTAACAATATAATGGCGCTTCTCATCACGCTTATCGTCCATATCTGCTATATCTGAGTTTACATTAAGATACTTATCTATAGTAGTGTTTCGTTTAGAGTCATTTGAGTATGGATTAAATCCAGCTTCTTTAAGTAGTTTTGCTTTTGCTATTCTTTGTTGAATAAATTTATTATCAAAAATCAATAATTTTCCTTTAGTTATATATTTTTTTCTTGGCATTCTGAGCAAATACCATATATTTGCATAGAGTGATCACTCATTTTAAAGTTGAGTTGATCAGTGATATCATGTTGGCGTTTTTCAATAGATTCATCAACAAACTCTGTAATTTTTCCACATTGAGTACAGATAAGGTGGTCATGATGTTCTTTTGCACCTAGTTCGTACTTCTTTCCTTGTGCACCAAATGAGAGTGAACTAACAACATGGGACTCTTCTAAAAGAGCTAGTGTTCTATAAACTGTCGCTATCCCCGTTTTTAGGTCAGGTTGCTTCTCTTGTATAAGGTGGTGTAGCACTTCGGGTGTCAGGTGTTCATCTGAGTTGTACAGTGTCTCTAAAATAACTTCACGTTGAATAGTGAATTTTAAATTATTCTTTTTTAAAAGTGTTTTAAAGTCAAGGAGTAACTGTTCATACTCAATAGTCCTATTATTAAAGTTTGTATTTATATTAGACATATTATTTCTCTTTGGTTTGTTCTTGAATCTGTTGTTTTAGTTCATCTTGTATTTTTTGTATCTTTTCTTGTGTATTTTCACTTATAAGTTCATTAGTTCTTTCTTTTATCGCCTCTGAACCTTGCTCGATAGTCGAGTTGATATCTTCACTTAAACCGACAGGGTCTATTTTCATGATAAAAGCACCTGACTCAACCATAATTGGAAATAAAATACTAGTTTGCATGACAGAATCAAGTGTTGATTTTACTGCTTTAATATTATAAGCAGCATGTGCAATAACTGCTGCTATAAGAAAAAATTTACTTGCACCAAACACGAATCCTAAAATTCTATCAATTGGGCCAAGACCACTGATAGAACTTAGCTTTTTAAAGACATAACCAATTAAAATCATTAGAAGCCAAAAGAGTGCTAAAGTCGTTAAAAATCCTAAAAAACTTACAGCGGAGGGTGATGAAAAATTAAATATAAGATTATTTAAATCCTCACCAATACTATCTCCAAAACGTGAAGCTATAAAAAGGCCACCGATTATACCTATAAGACCAAAAAGTTCTTTAAAAAATCCATTAATAATACCTTTGAGTCCGAGGAGCAAAATTATAATTGCTGCTATAATATCAAAATAATTAATTTCCATTTGGAGCCATTTTTGAGTTCATTTAATCTTTTCCAGTGTATAAAATATTGTGCAATTATACTCTCATAAGCATAAATTAAACTTTCATATCCCCTTTACATGGCGAATACCTGTTGAATAATGATAGTTTTAGGCTTATTTAGATAGAATCCAAAAAAATATTTAATTAAGGTAATTATTATGAGTTTATGGAGCCCTTCAAGCTGGAGAGAGAAACCAATTTTACAGCAACCAACTTACCCTGATAAGGCGGTATTGGATCATGTTTTAGCTGAGCTTAAAAACTATCCACCACTTGTTTTTGCTGGAGAAGCACGTACACTTAAAGCTCAGCTTGGTGATGTAGCTAACGGAAATGCATTTTTACTTCAAGGTGGAGATTGTGCTGAGAGTTTTTCTGAGTTCCATGCTGATAATATCCGTGACACCTTTAAAGCAATGATGCAAATGGCAGTTGTGATGACTTACTCTGGTGGTCTTCCCGTAGTTAAAGTTGGACGTATGGCTGGGCAGTTTGCAAAACCTCGTTCAAGTGATACTGAAACTTTTGATGGTGTAGAACTTGCTTCATACCGTGGTGATATCATTAATGGAACTGAGTTTACAGCTGAGGCTCGGATACCAGATCCTCAGCGCATGATAAAGGCTTATAACCAATCATCTGCAACATTAAACCTACTTCGTGCTTTTGCATCTGGTGGGTTAGCTGACTTGCATCAAGTTCACCAATGGACATTAGACTTTGCTCATCAGAGTGTAGTAAGTAAAAAGTATGAGAAAATGGCGGAGGAGATTGAAAAATCATTACGTTTTATGGAAGCTTGTGGTGTAACTTCAAAAAATTATAGAACACTTCGTGAAACAGATTTTTATACTTCTCATGAGGCACTGTTACTGCCATACGAAGAAGCATTTACTCGAAAAGATTCTATAACAGGTGACTGGTATGATACATCAGCTCATATGTTATGGATAGGTGATAGAACACGTCAACTTGATGGTGCACATGTTGAGTACTTAAAGGGTGTTAAAAACCCTATTGGTGTAAAAGCTGGACCAACTATGGATCCACAAGACTTAGTAAAACTTTGTAATGCACTGAATCCAAAAAACGAAGCAGGTCGCTTAAATGTAATCGTTCGTATGGGTGCAGGAAAAGTTGGTGATGGTATGCCAGCTTTAATTAAAGCGATAGAAAAAGAGGGTCTTAAAGTAGTGTGGTCTTGTGACCCGATGCATGGTAATACTATTAAGTCTTCAAATAACTATAAAACTCGTCCGGTAGATTCCATTCTTATGGAGATGAAAGAATTTTTCCAGATTCATAAAGCTGAGGGAACTCATGCAGGTGGTGTTCACTTAGAGATGACAGGTAAAAATGTAACTGAGTGTATCGGTGGTAGTTTCACTGTAACTGAAGAAAATTTATCTTCTCGTTATCATACTCATTGTGACCCGCGTTTAAATGCAGACCAGTCCCTTGAACTTGCATTTTTAATCGCTGACTCTTTAAAAGAAGCTAGAAAATAGCCTCTTTTAAGAGTTAATCTCTTCTTCTTTTTCTTCTATACTTAAAAGTTCTTCTATCTTAGTTTCATATAACTCTTCAGTATTTGCTAACTCTTGTGCAACAGCTGTAATTCCCTTATCTTCATAACAAGTCGGATTTGCTAGACACTCATTTATTTTTTCTATTTTGACTTCAAGTTCTTCTATCTCTAAAGGAAGTTTTTCTAAGGCCATCTTTTCTTTAAAAGTTAGTTTGAGTGTTGTTTTCTTCTCTTCTTTTTTTGTCTCTATAACTTTAGGAGTAGAAGCTGCTTCTTTTTCCATAATCGCTAATTCTTTTATCTCTTTTTCCATATCAAGGTATTCGCTATATTGCTGATGAGACTCTTCTATAGTTTTGTCAGCTTGAAAAATGAAAAGTTTTTTTGCAATTTTATCTACAAAATATCTATCATGACTTACAATGATAACCGCACCTGCAAAGTTAGTGAGTTGCTCTTCTAAAATGTTAATAGTTGGAATATCCAAGTCATTTGTAGGCTCATCTAAAATGAGTATATCCACATCTTTTGTAAAGAGTAGGGCAAGTGCTACGCGGTTTTTTTCGCCACCACTAAGAACACCAACTTTTTTCTCTAAAAACTCCCTGGGGAAAAGGAAGTTTTTTAAGTAACCATACACATGTAAGTCAGCTCCTCGGACACTCACTCTATCTCCACCATTAGGACAAAAAGTCTCTATTAGATTTTTATCATCATCAAGAAGTTCTCTGTGTTGGTCAAAGTAACCGACTTTGAACTCTCCTCGTTTGATAATTCCCTCTGTTGGTTCCATCCTTCCAAGTAAAGCTTTAAGTAGTGTTGATTTTCCACTTCCATTTGGTCCAACAATAGCTATAACATCTTTTTGAAGTATACGAGTAGTAAAGTTTTTTAAAAGTTCTTTATCTCCAAGTGTAAGTCCAAGATTTTCTACCTCAAAGAGCATTTTCTGTTTGTTGATACTTTTATCACGGTTAAAGTGTTTTGCCTCGCGTTGGAGTTCTACACTCATCATGCGGATTTTTGCTGGATTTGTTTTAGCATCTTCTCGTAAATTCATAAGTCGCTCTTTACGACCCTCGTTGCGTTTAAGTCTTGCACGAACTCCACGAGCAAACCATTCGTTCTCGCGTTTAAGAACACCTAGAAGATTATCATGCTGTTTTTGAAGTGTTCGGATATACTCTGCTTTTTGAGTTAAGTAGCTACTATAACCACCGCTATACTCTTTTAAAACGCAGTCATCAACTTCCACACTTTTTGTAGCGATACGGTCGATGAAGTATCTATCGTGAGAGATAAAAACAAGAGTAAATTTCTCTTTGAGAATCAACTCTTCTAAAAATTCAACCATATAAACATCAAGGTGATTGGTAGGCTCATCAAGCAGTAAAATATCTGGTTTTTGTAGGAGTAAAGAGGCAAGGGCAACACGTCGTTGTTCTCCACCACTTAAAAGTGAGATAGGTTTGTCTTCATAATCTTTAAGATTGAAGTGTTGGATGATGCGTTCTACCTTATCATCTAGGTTCCAAGCATTATGATGGTCTATGTATTTTGAGAGTCGCTCATGCTCATCTAAAAGGTTCTTATTTTCAAAGTCCTCCGCTAGAAGCATTGAGAGTTCATTATATCTCTCTTTAGCAATGTTTAAGTCTACTAAACCATGTTCAACTGCCTGACGGACATTATGTCCTTCAACAAAGTTTGGGCGCTGGTCTAGCATCTTAACTTCAAGGTCATTTTTTGTGATACGGTTTCCACCATCTTGCATGAGTGAACCGTGAACTATCTTCATAAGAGTAGATTTTCCACTTCCATTTTTTCCGATGATGACTATACGTTCACCCTCATCAACATGAAAGTTCACTTCTGTGAGAATCTTTTGAGCTGAGTAGTGTTTAGAGATGTTTTGTAGGTCTATAAGTGACATATTTACTTTTCTTTTTCTTGGTTTTCTTCTATATTCTTTTCTTGTTTATCAACAGGAATCCACTTAGATTTTATATCAGCTCTTCTTTTAGCACGCATTGCTACTTTTTTATGGCGTGGTTTTTTACTTTTATCTTTTACCTGAGTTTGGGCACAGTTTGTATGCTCAAAGCCTTCAAGCTCTATCTCTTTCATCTCACATTTCATCATAAGCTGGATAGTCTCTAGTTGTCCTTCATCTTGAGGATCTATAAGTGAGATAGCATTTCCAGTCTCATCAACTGTGCGAAGACAAGTGAAGTACTCAGGAGCTTCAAATGGAAGGTCATAGTTTATAAGTGTTTCTACACCTGTAAGTTCCATACTTGCAAAGATTTTTGTTGTAGTGATTAGGATTTGTAAGTCTTTGGCATTGAATACATTCTGAGCTTCGTCTATTTGAGAAATCCTATGATTCCCATGGACACTAAGGCAGATAAATTCTTTTCCTTTGAGTATGTCTTGGAGAATATCTGCATTTTTTTTACTCTTCACTATAAGTAATATTTGTTTTGCTTTTAATGGCTCTAGTAAATTTACTAACATTCTAGCCTTATCATGTTGCTGGACAAAGTAAGCTACTTGTGGAGTACGGTTTCCAACACTGATATAGTCATAATATTTTTTAGCTTTGCTAGTGTTTTCTTCATTTAAAGTAGTATTCTCTTCACTCACAATTAACTCCTTAAAGTTTTAAAAGAATTATAGCTAAGTAATGAGTTATAATAGTCATATGAATAAGAAAAAAATAACAATTATTAATGCAGGTATTAGAGGGATCTATCTTGAATATTTATTAGAGGATGAGTATAAGATAATAATTTATGAAAGGGTGCTCTATGAATAAACGACAACAACATAAAACTCTTACACTTTTTTTTGTATTTATAGTTTTAGTTGTAGTTTCATTTAAACCATTAGTAATACAAGTAGGTGAGTGGTACATAGGAGATATTTTAAAAGAAGAGGTGCATATAAATTCCCTAGATTTATATCCTACAAAACTAGATGCCTATATAAGAAATCCTAAAAATAGAATCTCTATCCGTGTAAAAGAAGAGTTTCCTCTACAAGCAGAAGTTATATATGATGGAAATATGAATGCTTTTAAAAAGTATATAGATTTAGATGCAAACACTTCACTGAATGCATCAGTAGTGTATGATAAAGAATTAGTGATAGATACAGAGGCTAATCTTATTATACCTGGGTTTGATACATTGCATTTAAGCTCAAAACTAAATATGTACGATGAAAACCTTAGTGTATCTTTGGAAGTGGCTTTTGAGAAAAATAGTGAGTATGACTTTGATGCAAATGTAAATAAAGAAGGAAATACTACACTTGTAAGCCTGCAAAGTGATGTTTTTGGTGGAGATACCCAAGCTGTGTATGAGGAAAATAAGTTAAAGCTTAGTATACAAAATATTCATCTCTCCAAACTCCTTAAACAGTATAAACTAGATGTTAAAGCTAGAGGATACATCTCGGCTGAGGCAGTAGTGGATACGAAAACATTTAAAAGTATTCTACATATATCCTCTCCTAAAATAGAATATGAGAAAGAAATTTTAAACAATGTAGTATTTGATATTAAAGAATTCTCTTATGAAAAGAATAAACTGAAGTTAGAGTATATACTTAGTCTAGAGTATATAGAAAAAAATTTATTGTTTAAAGGTGATGTAGATATTAAAGATGTATTAGTATTTTTAAAACAAGTTCCATATGCAGTAGAAAAGTTTGACCTAAATACCGATGATAAGCTTGACGAATTGGGTATAGTAGTAAAATCGGATAAGCTTTTTTTAAATAAGAATCTTACAAATTTGGATGATAGTCTTAGTTTAGATATAAAAGCAAGATATACTCCTAAACAACTTACATTCCAAACAAAAACACAAGCAAAAACATTCCAATTTAACAAAAGTGAGGGTGTATATAACTTAGTAAAAAAAGAACTCCATTTAAAACAAAACTTTAAACTCTTGGATGAGACAAAATACATTCCTCTTTTTATTGACCTTTTATATGCTGATGAGGCTCTTAAGGTAAAAGGTTCAGTTTTTGGTGGGAAACTCGACCTAAAACTCAAAAATAACAGAGTAAATATCGTTATGAAAGAACTTCTAGTAGATAAAGTAGCCAAAATGACAAACAAGCAGGTTTATGTTAAAGGCGGGGTCATTAATGGAAGAGTTTTTTATGATTTAGAAAAAAAAAGAGCTACTATAAATATTAGAGTAAAGAAGATGAGTTTCAAAGGAATAGACCTAGACAAAATACTTGGTGCAATGGAGCTTAATGCATTTAATATCATAACTAATTTTTTAAATAATGATGTAAATAAAGTTACAAAAATTAATCACTTAGAAGTTGATTTAAATTATAAAAATGAAATGATTCATTTGAATGATGTGGCATTCGCAACACCAAAGTATCGTATAGCAGCAATTGGAGATATTCATCAAGATGGAAATATAAAATCCTTAAATATACATATTTTAGATAAGAATGGCTGCTCTAGTATAACTCAGAAGTTAACTGGCAGTATTTATGATATCAAATTAGAAAATAAATTATCAACAATTGTAGATGTGGTGAATTTTATTCCTCACTCCCTTGTAGGTCAAACAAAAAATATTTTAGATTTTACAAGTGATACAGTAGATAGTACCGCTACACTTCTTGTACATGAAAGCCATTTAATTGAGAATAATATTTCGCTTATCTCAAAAAGAAGTGATAGAATAGGTGCTAGAGTTATAGTTAACTCAAAATGTAAACCTATCTATAGTGGTTTAGTTAAAGATCCTTTAAAAGACTAAAATATTTTTTTGATAAGTTGATATATAGCTAGACTAAACATCCATAAAGTAAAACCAAAAAGAAGTTTACCTAAGATTCCTAAATATTAGGATTTTTATGATTTTAGGAAGTGCAGATACAAGTACTTTACCAATGTACTTGAGCAGTAGTTTTGTATCTTTTGCGATCTCTATAATTCTAAAACCAAAGTCATCTATACATGCAAGTAGGATAACAATTCCATAAACACCAACCGTTGGAAGAAATACAATAAAAGTAGCAGTAATTATCTGTATAGAAAACGAGTGTTCTGAACCTATACCTAATGCTATGATGACTATCTCGATTGAGAGGAGAAAGTCTGTAAGAATAGCAGACCTTATTTTTGCCTTTTCTGTGATCAGAATTTCTTTTTTGCTTGTAACTATGTAATACTCTTCATATGTACTATGCATACCAAATGCTCTAAGACTTTTTTCCAACCTCATATACTCTCCTATCATCAATGTTAGAACGATAGACCAAGGAGTAAAAGTACTTAAAATAAAGGTAAGTGAAAGAATGATAAGTTTGTATCTAAACGAGCCTTTGTATTAGCCCTAAAGTACGGATAGTGCTCTTGAAAGAGTAAAACCTGAAGCCTTTTGAGTATTAACAGCTATGTCATGAAAGACAACAAAAAATTCTACTGACACTCTTTACCCTCTTTTAGTTATATACAAATGGAGCGAGCTGTATACCAGTCCGCTATATCTTGGGCATTATAGTTATATTCATGTTGAGAAGCTGGAATGACACTATGCATTAGCTTAGAGCGGATGATGCCGATGATGATAAAACTCAATAAAAAAAGTGCTATACCCATAAAATAATCTGAATAATACCATGACACGAGTCCCACTATATAGGATGTAAACTGTAAACATATTCTTAGTAAAAATGCAATAAATTTACATCTTTTAGTAAAAAGTTTGGGTGTTGGTTCTATTTGATCTATAAAGTCTGTTTGCATGAAATAATTATAACAAAATATTGGTAAATCTAAATTGACTAAGAAAACTTGAGTCTATTTGACTCAATGTACTTTAAATATTAACTTTTTTTTGTTAGAATTCCGAAAATAATATATAATAGGATTTAATTATGGCAAAACATCAGTTTCAAACAGAAGCAAATCAAATACTCCACCTAATGATACATTCACTCTACTCAAATAAAGAAATATTTATTCGTGAGTTGGTTTCAAACGGTTCAGATGCACTTGATAAATTAAATATGTTAGTACTTACAGATGAGAAGTATAAAGATGTAACATTTAGTCCTCGTATAGATATGGTAGCGGATAAAGAAGCAAGGACTTTAACTATTAAAGATTCTGGTATCGGTATGGATGAAGAAGACTTAATGAATAACCTTGGTACTATCGCAAAGTCTGGTACTAAAGCATTTTTAGAAAATCTTTCAGGTGATCAAAAAGAAGATTCTAACCTTATCGGTCAGTTTGGTGTTGGTTTTTATGCTTGTTTTATGGTTGCTGACAAGGTAGTAGTTACAACAAAAAAAGCTGGTGAAGATAAGGCTTTAGTATGGACAAGCACTGGTGATGGTTCTTTTGAGATAGAAGATGGCGAGAGAGAAGGGCATGGTACTACTATAGAGATGCACCTTAAAGCTGATGAAAATGAGTTCTTAGATGTATACCGTATAGACACAATCATCAAAAAATACTCTAACCATATTCCTTTTCCTATTTTTATGGACAAAGAGAACTTTGTAGCAGCTGTAATGGATGATGAAGGTAAAGAAGAAGTTGAGCCTTCTCGCACTGACATCGTTAATGAGCAGATAAACAAAGCAAATGCTCTTTGGACTATGGCAAAAAAAGAAGTAACAGATGATGAGTATAAAGATTTTTATAGCTCTATCGCACACTCAAGTGAAGAGCCTTTAGCTTGGATGCATAACAAAGCAGAGGGTGCAGTTGAATTTACTACACTTTTTTATATCCCAAGTAAAGCGCCTATGGATATGATGAGAATGGATTACCAAACAGGTATTAAACTCTACATCAACCGTGTTTTCATTACTGATGATGAAAAAGAACTTATGCCTGTGTACCTGCGTTTCCTTCGCGGTATTATTGATTCAAAAGATTTACCACTTAATGTTTCTCGCGAGATTTTACAATCAAATGCAGTAATGACTAAAATTCAAAAATCTTCTGTTAAAAAAGTACTTTCAGAATTAGCAAAAATGGCGAAAAAAGATAGTGAAAAATATGCAACTTTTTATGCTGAGTTTGGGAATGTACTTAAAGAAGGTCTTTACAACGATTTAGATAACCGAGAAAAAATATTGGAACTTATGAAGTTTAACACTTTAAACTCTGATGGTACTGTTATGATAGAAGAGTTTGCAAAAGGTGTAGATGAAGAGAAAAAAGAGATTTATTACATTACAGGTAAAACTTCTTTAGCAATGTTAAAGTCTTCTCCTTCATTAGAGCGTTTTAAAGCTAAGGGTATAGATGTTTTAGTTCTTAACGAAGAAGTAGATACTATCATTTTCCCAATGGTTACAGACTATAAGGAATACAAACTTGTAAATGTAAGTGATGCAAAGTTTGAAGAGAGTGAAGAAGAGAAAAAAGAAGAAGAAGAAGTTGCAAAAACTTATGAAGGTTTATCAAAAACTTTTAAAGAAGCACTTGGTGAAGCTGTCAAGTCTGTTGAGACAACAAACGAACTTACCGACTCTCCTGTTGCTATTAAAATAGATAAAGAAGACCCATCATACCAAATGGCACAAATGATGAAACAGATGGGTCAAGGTGGAGATATGCCAGAACCAGCCCCAATCTTTATGATTAATCCTAAACATGAGTTAATCATAAAACTAAATGGCTCTTCTGATGTTAACCTGGTAACAGATGCCGCACATGTTCTACTAGACCAAGCAAAATTATTTGATGGTCAAGAACTCAAAGATACTGCTGGTTTTATCGCTAGACTCAATAGAATAATAACTAAAGCTTTGTAAAATAGTTAAAAAAGTGTTTAAATAACACTTTTTTATACTAAGCCTCTAGCTTCGTACTTGCTTTTATGTTTAAAATATTAGATTACCTCTATAGAAGAAAATAAATATACTAAGAATGAAGCAGTTGGTGAGCTATGTTTAGATGAAGATATTGTAGAGCGGACTTTAGGGGATTATGTAGTTCAATTTATCAACGTAGTGATTCAGTTTGAAGAGGTATTATATACTCTTTAGTCACAAAAAACTGCTAAACAAACACTTTTATATACTTAGCTGCATGAACTTGCACATAAAAACCTTGGTGTAGTAAGAAATTTACGAATAGAAGATGCAATAGTAGTGTTAGATGATCTGGAACAACTTTCTTATGTATTGAGATTCTTCGTGTTTGTGCTATTATTTTAAAGCTAACATATGCACATAATACAATTAAAATTATCGGAGTAAAAAGTACCTTTTATCTACTATCTATTTTTTAAAGAGTGTGAAATTATTTGTAGTTTTCCCTTGGGTTTATAAACAAAAGCATCTTGTTTGTCTTTTAGAGGTAAAACAAAAGTCAGTAAGATGAAAATAAAAGAAAAAATCACTCCCCCCAGTCCACTAAGAATGAGTTTTAGTTTAAAATCACTCATTTAAATATCTTGATTCTCGTGTGTCATATAAATCCAGTACTCTTTGTATGTATGCCC
>QNZS01000003.1 GCA_003978465.1 Sulfurimonas sp.
AAGTGGTGGACCCTCAGAGATTCGAACTCTGGGAGGTGTAACCCTCGCCGGTTTTCAAGACCGGTGCATTCGACCAACTCTGCCAAAGATCCACGTGTTTGTTGTAGTATAAATTATAAAACTGGAGGTGCCACCCAGATTTGAACTGGGGATAGTAGCTTTGCAGGCTACGGCCTTACCACTTGGCGATGGCACCAGTTATCTTTCATATCAATGGTGCCCGGAGCCGGACTTGAACCGGCACAGTATTGCTACCGGGGGATTTTAAGTCCCCTGCGTCTACCAATTTCGCCATCCGGGCATAGTGAATGAAATCACAGTTTTTATAAAATTAAATTAAATGGAGCGGGAGACGAGGTTCGAACTCGCGACCCCAACCTTGGCAAGGTTATGCTCTACCACTGAGCTACTCCCGCATCCAACTCTTACAAGCTATTGTTTGTAAGTGAGCCGGAATTATAGCCGATTGTATTCCATTTGTAAAGAGATTTTAGTGTAAATTATAAAAAAAGTGCTATAATCACACTAATAGTTAAAATACAAACTTTATAAAAGAGGCTTATTATGAGAAGTGATACAATTAAAAAGGGCTTTGATAAGGCTCCACATCGTTCGTTATTACGTGCGACAGGTTTGAAAGATGAAGATTTTGACAAGCCATTTATTGGTATTGCGAACTCTTATATAGATATTATCCCAGGACACTTCTTCTTACATGAATATGGAGAGATAGTTAAAGAGGCTATTCGTGAGGCTGGTGGTGTACCATTTGTTTTTAACACTATAGGTGTTGATGATGGTATCGCTATGGGTCATGATGGTATGCTTTACTCTTTACCATCTCGTGAGATTATTGCTGACTCTATAGAAACAGTTATGAATGCTCATAAACTTGATGCGATGATATGTATACCAAACTGTGACAAAATTGTTCCAGGTATGATTATGGGGGCACTTCGTGTAAATGTTCCTACTATCTTTGTTTCAGGTGGTCCTATGGCTGCTGGACATAAAAAAGATGGTACTCCAATCGATTTAGCTACTGCGTTTGAAGCAGTTGGAAAACATGCTGATGGTAAAATGACAGATGAAGAATTATATGAGATAGAGTGCGAAGCTTGTCCATCTGGTGGGTCTTGTTCTGGTATGTTTACTGCAAATTCAATGAACACACTTTGTGAAGCTATGGGTATAGCACTTCCAGGTAATGGAACTATTTTAGCGATGACTCCTGAGAGAATAGAACTTGTTAAAAAAGCTGCTCGTCGTGTAGTTGAATTAGCAAAGATGGAAGATCCAAAATACAATATGAAAAATATTTTAAATGAAAAAGCAATTCATAATGCTTTTGTTGTAGATATGGCAATGGGTGGAAGCTCAAACACTGTTTTACACCTTTTAGCGATTGCTAGAGAGTCTGACATAGAATATAAGATAGAAAACATTAATAAGATTGCAGATAAAGTAGCACATATTTCTAAGATTTCTCCATCTAGATATGATGTACATATGGATGATGTAAATAAGGCTGGTGGCGTAAATGCAGTAATGTGTGAAGTTTCTAAACGCAGTGGTCTGTTAGAACTTGATGCTTTAATGATTTCAGGTGAGACTTTAGCAGAGCGTATAGAAGGCTGTGAGATTATGGATGATGATATTATCCGTACAAATGAAAATGCTTATTCTCAAGTTGGTGGGTTATCTATCCTTTTTGGAAACCTTGCACTTGAAGGAGCTGTTGTAAAAACTGCAGGTATTGCTGCTGGAATGAGACAGTTTAAAGGTTCGGCTATCTGTTTTAATTCTCAACAAGAGGCAATTGACGGTATCATGAGTAAAAAAGTTAAAGCTGGTGATGTTGTAGTTATCCGTTATGAGGGTCCAAAAGGTGGTCCAGGTATGCAAGAGATGCTTGCTCCTACTTCTCTTATTCAGGGAATGGGTCTTGGCGAGTCTGTTGCACTTATCACAGACGGTCGTTTTTCAGGTGCTACAAAAGGTGCTTCTATTGGTCATGTTTCTCCAGAAGCAGCTGAGGGTGGACTTATCGCACTTATAGAAGATGGTGATGAGATAGAACTTGACACGGATGCTCACTTACTACAGCTTAATGTGGATGAAGCAACTCTAACTGAGCGTGCTAAGAACTTAAAACCATACAAAAATGAAGTAACATCAAAATGGTTAAAACGTTACCAACTTTTAGTAACAAATGCATCAAGTGGTGCAATTTTAAAAACTGAATTATAAAATAGAAATTAGGAAAAAATATTGAGCGCAATCGCAATAAAACACAATGACGAAGTAGTAGACCTCGTTACAGCAGAAGAGTTAGGCATTACAGGTGAAGAAATCGTTTTAGATAATTCTCCTGAGTCTTTAGATGTTCTTCGTCACTCGACTGCACACTTAATGGCACAAGCTATAAAATCACTCTACCCAGATGCAGAATTTTATGTAGGACCAACTGTTAAAGAAGGTTTTTACTATGACTTTAAAACAGAATCTGAAATAGGTGAGGGTGATCTGAAAAAGATAGAAAAACAGATGCTTTCATTTGCTAAGAAAAAGTACAAGATAGAAAAGTACACTATCTCTATGGATGAAGCGAAAGAAAAATTCAAAGATGATCATTTAAAGCTTTCTGTAATGGAGAGAATCAAAGATGATAAGATCAGTATTTATAAACAAGGTGAGTTTGAAGACTTATGTCGTGGACCTCACTTACCATCTATTGGGCTAATTCGTTACTTCAAACTAACAAAAATTGCCGGTGCTTATCTTGGTGGAGACTCTAAAAATGAAATGCTTACTCGTATTTACGGTATAGCATTTGCAGATAAAGAGTCACTTAAATCACATATGGAAATGCTTGCCGAGGCTGCTAAACGAGACCATCGTAAGATAGGTAATGAGATGAAACTCTTTACTTTCCGTGAAGAAGTTGGAGCAGGTTTCCCTATCTGGCTTCCAGCTGGTGGACGTCTTCGTGCTCGTTTAGAGTCACTATTATTTAAAGCGCATCGTAAACGTGGGTATCAGCCAGTTCGTGGTCCTGAAATGCTTCGTGCTGACCTTTGGAAGACTTCTGGACATTACCAAAACTATGGTGAAAATATGTACTTTACTCAGATTGATGACATAGAATTTGGTGTTAAACCAATGAACTGTGTGGGGCATATCAAAGTATATGAAGATGAACTACACTCTTACCGTGACTTACCTATAAAATACTTTGAGTATGGTGTTGTTCACCGTCACGAAATGACAGGTGCACTTCACGGGCTTTTTCGTGTAAGAGAATTTACTCAAGATGATGCACATATTTTTTGTACTGTAGATCAGATAGAAGAGCAAATCATCGAAGTTGTGGACTTTGTCGATAAAATTATGACTACTTTTGATTTTAAGTACAATATGACTATAAGCACTAAACCTGAAAAAGCGGTTGGTGATGCTGAAGTTTGGGTAAAATCAGAAGCAGCACTTATAAGTGCAATGGAAAAAAATAACCTTCCTTATACAATAGATGAAGGTGGTGGAGCTTTTTATGGTCCAAAAATCGACATCAAAATTCTTGATGCTATTGGTAGAGAGTGGCAGTGTGGAACTATTCAACTAGACAATAATCTTCCTGAGCGTTTTGGACTAGAATATAATGGTGAGAATAATGAAAAAATTCAACCTGTTATGATTCACCGTGCTATTCTTGGCTCGTTTGAACGTTTCATCGGAATTCTTACTGAGCACTATGCTGGAGAGTTTCCAATGTTTATCGCTCCTACTCAGGTAGCAATTGTTCCAGTTGCTGAAACACATAAAGATTATGCTAAGATACTATCAGATAAACTTATCGATATTAATGCAGATAGTGAAATATATGGGAAAAATGATTCCTTAAATAAGCGTATTCGAACGGCTGAAAAAACTCGTGTTCCTATGATTGTAGTGATTGGCGATGAAGAGATAGAGAACAAAACAGTATCTATCCGTGATAGAAGAACACGTGAGCAATATACTATAAGTGAAGAAGAGTTTCTTCAACTTATACAAACTAAAATAAATGAGGTAAATTTTTGAACCAAAAGAAAAACCGTGTCATAATGAATGACGATATTCGTGCAACAGAGTTAAGATGTAATATAGATGGAGGAGAATCTCTAGGGATTATCTCTTTTGATGATGCTATGGAAAAAGCAAATGAGCTTGATTTAGACTTAGTGCTAATCGCGCCAGATGCAAAACCTCCTGTTGCAAAAATTATGGACTACGGTAAGTTCAGATACCAAGAAGAGAAAAAACTTAAAGAGCAACGTAAAAATCAAGTCAAGATTGTTGTTAAAGAGATTAAACTTTCGGTTAAAATTGCTGAGAATGATATGAACTTTAAAGTTAAACATGCAAGAGAATTTTTAGAAAAAGGTTTTCATGTTAAGTTTAGAGTATTTTTACGTGGTCGTGAGATGGCAAATCCAGGAGCTGGAAGAGAAGTTCTTCTTCGTGTTTGGCCAATGGTAGAAGACATCGGTGTTATGGAAAAGCCACCGAAGTTTGAAGGGCGTTACTTCAACATGTATGTAACACCTCAAAAATAAAACCCCAATAAAAGTTAAAATAGCGACACACTTCCTGTGTTGCTTTATTCGGTCATGTGCAATAGTACACTTCCTCAATCAGCCCTTGAAATTACATCAGTCTATTGATTTTATTTAATAATATAGATATTTTCTCAATTTATCTTTTCTAATAATTAAGGGTTATCTTCAAATCCTTATACATTCCATTTGTCAAATTTAAGCTTTTCTTCATCTAAACCAAAAAGGTCAATTAACTCTTCTAATGAACCACCTATAATTTCTACATCATCAACAGAACATTCTATATTTAAATTACTAAACCAATCATAGAAAACTTCTTTTGGTTGATTTGGATTTTCCTGTAATCTTAACTTTAATAAATCCTCAAATTCTGAATGAGAAACATCTTTATTATCTAATTTCATTATAATTACCTTTTTAATAACTAATTAAATAAACTATTTATATACTCTAAAGAGTGAGAAAAATAAAGAGAATTAATTCTCATTATATTTCCTTTTTAGAATTTAGAAAATCATTCAAAAGCTTATTATAAACTTCTGAATCTTCATCGGAACCAGTTATTATTAAGTTCTTGTACCAATTTTTAAACTGTTCCTCAGCATTATTAGTAACACCCTTGTATTCTACAACGGGAGCATATTGAGCCTTAACAAAATCAAATAATTCTTCTGGAGTCCAGTTTTGTGCTGAAGTACTAATTCTCATTATTTAATTACCTTTGATTTTAAGTCATCTTCTTCTATTGCATCTTTCACATATTTGATAACAACAAGGTTTTCTGTCTCGTTGATGTACCATTCTGCAATGTGCTCGTTTTCTAACGCACCTAGTTTTTCAAAATCAACATCATCTTCACTTATGTATAGGTGAGAGTGTCTTGTTGGATTTTGAAGCTTTAATGCAGTCCAAATTAACCATAAAACGATGATACCTGCAACACTTGCTGTAAGTGTTTCTCTATCACTAAAGTCAAGGTAGATACCTGCAAATGTTCCACCTAAGAAAGTTGCGAAGTATGCAGATGAGTTAGATATACCAAGAGCAGCACCTTTTTGGTGTACTTTTGCAAACTTAGAGATCATAGACTGAACAAGTGGTTCCATCATGTTAAATCCAACAAAGAATAAAACTACACCGATTACAAAAACTGTACTGTCATTTGTGAAACCCATAATGATAAAAGATGCTAAGAAAAGAACGATTGATAAAAGAAATATCTGTTTAGGGATATTTTTCTTTTCACCAAAAACAGCAGCTGGACCCATAGCAATAAGACCTGCAATCATAGCTGGTAAGTATGCCATCCATAACTCTGACTTTTCCCAATTAAAACCATACTGCTCTTTTGTAAGAATGATAGGGATAAGTACAAATGCCATAGTCATAAGACCTTTTTGGAGTGTATTTATGATAATCATATTTAAGAGGTTGTTATCTTTTAAAATGTCTAAAGTTTTTGAATCATCATGGTAAACATGTCTGATTTTTGGAGGAGTTGGAACCTTAGTAAAAAGAATAACAATAGATACAGTAGCAAGTACAGTAGTAATAAAAAATATAGTACTGATACCGTAGCTAGAAGCTATAACTGGACCAAGACCCATAGCAAGAGCAAAACTCATAGCGATGAATCCACCCATGATAGCCATTGCTTTACCACGTTTTTCTTCTTCAACAAGGTCAGAAACCATTGCAGTAGCAACTGAACCAATTGCTCCAGCACCTTGAAGGAAGCGACCAAACATAAGCATGTAAATGTCATCAGAATAAGCACAGATAAGAGAACCTACGATGAAGATGATAAGACCAAAAAGGATAGTAGGTTTACGACCTATCTTATCACTTAACATTCCAAAAGGAAGTTGAAAGATAGCCTGAGTTAGTGCATAGCCACCAACGATAATACCGACAAGAAAAGGTGTAGCACCTTCAAGGTCGAGTGCATAAACAGAGAGAACTGGTAAAACTAAGAATAGTCCTAAAAATCTTAAGAAGATAATAGATGAGAGTGGAAACACTTTTTTAAACATATGTAGCCCTTTATAGTATAGTTAAGGTAGTATATTTAAAATAATGTTTATAGAAGCTTTTTTACAGATAATATTATAGGATATAACATAATATCAAGCTTTTATCTTATTAATGTCGCAAGTAGAGACACTTACTAAAATACTTTGATGGTAAATATTACCCTCAGGATATAAAATGAAATACATGTATATACAGATGCCTACTTTATATGATGTATTTAATGCTTTGAACTCAAAAAGAGTTTATTATAGATTCGTGGGATATAGAAAAAGGACTTAAGTCATTAAAGAAGAGAGAGAAGATGAGTTTACCCCTTACGGTGTAGATGCATTTTTAGCAAGATTAGATACAATTTTGGAATTACTTGAAGAATATGCAGATAACAATCTGATGATACATTTAATATTGAAGTGTAAAATAGTTCTTTTAATAAAGGAAATAATTTGAAATTAGTTTTAGCTACATCAAACAAGGGTAAAGTACGAGAGATAAAAGCGATGTGTAAGGATTTTGAGGTTATTCCTTATACTGAACTCATACAAGAGTTTGAAATTATCGAAGATGCTGATACTTTTAAAGATAATGCTTTACTTAAAGCACATGCTGTTTTTAAAGCACTAAATGATGAAAATCTAATAGTATTAGCAGATGATAGTGGTATAAGTGTAGAAGCTCTACATGGTGCACCGGGAATATATAGTGCACGTTATGGTGGTGAAGATGCTACAGACAAAGACAATCTTCAAACTCTAATGAAAAACATCAAAGCAACCGGAGTAGATAGCTCACCAGCATTTTATACGGCAGCTATGGCAATTGTAACAAAAAGCAGTGAGAGAACGGTTCATGGATGGATGTATGGAACAGCATTGACAAAAGCACAAGGTGAGGGTGGATTTGGGTATGATCCTATGTTTATTCCATTAGGTTTTGATAAAACTTTAGGTGAGTTGGATGATGAGACTAAGAGAAAACTATCACACCGTTCTAAGGCTTTGTCTCTTGCGAAAAAAATACTTAAAACATTATAAATTTTTATGCTCAATCTACAAAACTTTTTTCTAAATCAGTGTAAGAATATATGTAAAGTGGGAGTTATATCTGCTAGATTTTTGCATGATACCTCCTTTAGCATTAGATGTTAATTAATATAAGAAAAATGTATTCGACTAGTTAAAGAGTATTAAAAGTGCTATTCCAAAAATTATTCTGTATACTCCAAATGCTACAAAAGTAAACTTCTCTAAAAATTTTAAAAATAGTTTTATAGTAATAAATGCAACTATAAATGAAACAATAAAACCTATACCTAAAGAGAGCAGGTGCTGTGAATCGAACTCTTTATAGTGTTTGAATAAGTCATAAGCTGTAACTGCACTCATAACAGGAAATGCAAGTAAAAAACTAAACTCAGCACTAGCCCTGCGACTAAACTTTACAAGTAAAGCACCTATGATAGTTGAACCTGCACGGGAAGTTCCTGGAATAAGAGCAAAAACTTGAGCAAAACCTATCACTAAAGCCTGCTTGTAAGTAACTAACTCAACATCATCTATCTGCTCTCTCTGCTGGGGAATAAAAAACTTCTCTACAACTAAAAAGATGATTCCCCCAATTATAAACATCACTGCAACGATATTAATAGAAAAAAGATCTTTGATTTGATGTGAAAAAATAAAACCAACTACTCCAATGGGCAAAAATGCAAGAAATACCTTAGTCCAGAGGTCAATTTTTTTGATATTAAACTTATCACGGTAGTTAAAAAATACAGCTAAAATCGCAGCAAACTGAATAATAACCTCAAAAGCTTTTGTAACATTTGTTTGCTTCAAACCTAAAAATTCACTCGCAACTATTAGGTGTCCTGTTGAAGATATAGGTAAAAACTCTGTAAAACCCTCAATTATTCCTAAAATTATAGTGGTGATAATATCCATTTGTTTCCTAGTTTGTAGTAAATTTTAACGATATATAAAAGGCATTTTATCATAAAGTAGATGATTGCTTAAATATTAAATTATATTTATTTCGATATAATACGTGGTTTTATTTTAAACAGGCTTTTTAAGTAAAGCTAAAATCGTATAGGAAATTATATGTTACTTTTTACACCCGGTCCAACTCCAGTTTCACAGAATGTTCGTAATGCCATGAGCAACGAGACTATGCACCATCGTACTCCTGAATTTGAAGCTATATTTGAGAAAACACGTAAGCATCTTTTTAATCTTTTTAAAACCGATGAGGTGATTATGATTGCATCCTCTGGTACTGGTGCTATGGAAGCTGCAGTTATTAATCTCTGTAAAAACACACTACTTTCTATTAATTCTGGAAAGTTTGGTGAGCGTTTTGGTAAGATTGCTCTGTCTCACGGACTCAAAAATGAAGAGATTAAAAACGAGTGGAATACAGCTGTTTCTATTGAGGCGATTGTAAGTGCAGTAAAAAACAATTCCAACATTGATGCAATTGCAGTGCAGATTAGTGAATCAGCAGGTGGTCTTCGCCATCCTGTTGAAGAGATAGCAAAAGCTGTCAAAGCTATTAATCCTAGTATTATGATTATTGCTGATGGCATTACTGCTGTTGGTGTTGAGTTTATTGATGTCTCAAACATCGACTGTTTAATCGCTGGAAGTCAAAAGGCTCTTATGTTACCACCTGGTTTGGCTATTTTAGGCCTTTCAAACGCAGCTATTGACACTATAGGCTCTGGTATTGGTTATTATTTAAACCTCTCATCAGAGATTAAGAAACAGCGACAAAATACTACAGCTTATACGGCAGCAACTACTTTAACTATAGGCCTTTTAGAAGTTTTAGAGACAATTGAGAATAATGGTGGAATAGAGAAGTTATATGTGGATACTAGAACTCGTGCAAATGCTGTGAGTAGTGCATTACAAGCAATAGGTTTACATATCTATCCATCAACTCCTGCTCTGTCTATGAGTACTGTTGATGATGAAAATGCAGCAGAAATTAGAAATCTTTTAAAAACTGACTTTGAGGTCAACGTTGCTGGTGGGCAAGATCATCTTAAAGGCAAGATTTTTAGAATTAACCAAATGGGTCTTATTTCTAACTATGAGATGGCTTGGGTAGTAAATGCAGTTGAGTTATGTTTAGCAAAACTAGGTCGTCGTGTTTATGATGGTACTGCAAATAAAATCTTTAATGAAATCACTTTTGGAATGGGAAAATAATGATACTAGAACATGAAATTCCTAACGGGAGTAAGTTATACTTTGGTGCAACTGCGAAAGTAAAACGCCGTATAGAAAATGTAGCGAGTGAGATACTTGATGCTAATGGTTTTGAGGAGATAGTTACACCTATGTTCTCATACCACCAGCACTTAAGCATAGCCGATAAACGCCAGCTGATTCGTGTAAATGATGCAGAGAATCACTCTATCTCTCTTCGTGCAGACTCAACTATAGATGTAGTGCGTATTATACAGAAGAGACTAGGGTCAAATACAGAGCATAAAAAATGGTTTTATATCCAGCCTGTTGTAACATATCCAACTACTGAACAGTATCAAGTTGGTGTTGAGTTTATGGGTGAGAAAAAACTTTCTAGTGTTTTAGACTTAGCAACAAAGATTTTCGATAAGTTGGATGTAAAACCACTTATTCAAATTTCAAATATTAAAATACCTGAGTTGTTGGTAGAAATATTTGATACTCTAAGTATAGAAGATTTTAAACATATAAATATAGACAAGTTCATAGGTCTTAAAGTTGAGTGGTTAACAAAACTCGTTTACTTACAGTATGTAGACCAGATAGATGAAGTTATGGCTATCGCTCCCGAGACAATCGTAGAAGAACTGCAAAAGATGAAAAACTTATGTAATGATATGACATGTGATAACACAGTACTAGCACCAATGTACTATGCAAAAATGCTCTACTACGATGAAGTATTTTTTAGATGTATAGCAGGAAATGAAGTCTTTGCCCGTGGTGGAAGATATAAGAATGAAGACCTAACATCAGTAGGTTTCGCGATATACACAGACGCTGTTTGTGAAGAAATAATAAGTAAGGAAATATAGTGAAAGCAGATTTAATAGTAGGAATTCAATGGGGTGATGAAGGTAAGGGTAAGATAGTTGATAGATTAGCTTGTGAGTACGATATGGTATGCCGTTCACAAGGTGGTCATAATGCTGGACATACTATCTGGGTAGATGGTGTTAAGTTTGCACTTCACCTAGTACCTTCTGGAGTACTTAATCCAAAGGCAATAAATGTAGTTGGAAATGGTGTAGTTTTATCTCCTGAGTCTATCATCAAAGAGATGGTTCAATTTGAAGGTTTAGAAGGTCGTCTTTTTATCTCTGATAAAGCACACCTAAACCTTTACTATCATGCACTCATCGATCAAGCTAAAGAGCGTCTTAAAGGCGATAAGGCTATCGGTACTACAGGTAAGGGAATTGGGCCTGCTTATGCTGACAAGATTAACCGTACTGGTTTTCGTGTTGGAGAGCTTTTAAATCCTAAAAAACTTACAGCTTCTATCATTGAGTATTTTGAACAAAACAGACAAATTTTTGATATTTATGAGATAGACACTCCTAAAGAAGCTGAACTTTTAGCTGAAATAGAAGGCTATAAAGAGAAACTAGCTCCTTTTATCACAGATACAACACAACTGGTCTGGAAAGCTCTTGATGATAATAAAAAGATTCTCTTAGAGGGTGCACAAGGTACTCTTCTTGACATTGACCATGGTACTTATCCATATGTTACTTCATCTGCAACTGTATCTGCTGGTGCTTGTACTGGTCTTGGTATTAATCCTAAAGATATTGGAAAAGTTATCGGTATCGTTAAGGCTTACTGTACACGTGTTGGTAATGGACCTTTCCCATCCGAAGACTTTGGTAAAGATGGTCAGCGTTTAGGTGAACAAGGCAATGAGTTTGGTACTACTACAGGACGTGCACGAAGATGTGGTTGGTTTGATGCGGTTGCTACTCGTCATGCAGCTAGACTTAATGGTTGTGATGAACTTGCACTTATGAAACTTGATGTACTTGATGGTTTTGATGAAGTGAAACTTTGTGTTGCTTATGAATATGAAGGAAAAGAGATAGACTATATGCCATCAAACCTGAATGATGTAAAACCAATTTATAAAACTTTTAAAGGTTGGAACAACTCAGTAGGTGCTAGAACTTTTGATGCTCTTCCTAAAGATGCTCAAGATTTTGTTAAAACTATAGAAGAGATTAGTAAAACAAAAGTTGGTATAATCTCTACATCACCTGAAAGAGATGACACTATAATACTCTAAGGAACTAGATACTGTGAAAACTCGATATACCTCACTCGTTAGTGTTAAAAAAGACATTATGCAAAAAAGTGAGCGAGTACTTCAAAGTGCTAATGCTAACCTAAATAGTGCACTTGTTGCACTAGAACTCTCATTAATCGAACTTAAAAATATTCCTTCTCCAACTACCGGACAAATCTCTGATTTTTTAGCTTCTCGCACACTCTTAGACTCACAAAGAGTAATAATACAACATGATCAAGAGTGGGTAGAATTTGCGAGAAATGAGATTCGTAATGCATCAGCACAGTTGAAACTAGATATGGTGGAATATGAAAAATTTAATTATCTAGAACTAGAAGAGATAAAAGTGATACTTTTAAAACGAAAACGTGATGAGGCAAAAGAGTTAGATGAAATTGCACTTATGACTTATAAAAAACCAATATAACAAAGGAAGTTTCTTGAAATTACTACTACTTATAGCACTATTTACTTCATCACTTTTCTCATTACAAACAAGTGATAGACTTTTTGAATGTACAGAGATTTTTAAAGAGAGAAAAAATGAACTACTGGTTGAGTTAGAACGCATAGATGAACAAAAACAAGCACTGAGTGCACTTAAGGTTGCAACAGAAGAACTACTCAAACAAAAGGGAGAAAAACTCTCCATACAAGAAGAAGAAGTTGATATTAAACTTGAAGATATTACACAAAAAGAGAAAAATATACACAAAATGATGCAGAGAAATGAAGCAGCACTTAAAGAACTCAAGAGTGTAAAAATGAGTAAGATTGCTCAAACATTTTCAAAAATGAAATCTGCAGCTGCTTCAGCTATTCTTTCAGATATGGATGCAAGGGATGCAATGGTGATTTTACAATCACTTAAGCCAAAGGTTGTAGGGAAAATTTTAACAAAGATGGATACTAAAAAAGCCTCAGAATTAACACAACTTCTCAGTAAATAAATTCACTCTAATAAGATTTTTACCTTACTTATAGTAAAATGCTTAAATTTAATAAATAAGTAGGGTACTCGCTCATGAAACTATCACTAAAAACTATTCCTCATATATCTAGTAAAATTGCAGTTGATTTAAATAAAAGCGGCGTTGTAACAATGACAAAGGGTTTAGAACCTGTAGCTAATGAAGCGGTAAAAATACTTGAAGAAAATGTAAAACAAGAGATGGCTCTAGAAGATAAAGTTGATCTTATCTGTGATGAAAATGAAGAAGAGATTGAGTTTCAGCTAGTCGATGAGCGTCAGCTTTTCTTTATGATTAAGAAAAAACTTGCACCAGAATTTGGTGTAATTTTAAATTATGAAGAGCGCTTCTCAGATATAAGTCATAAGATTCTTGATGAGTTGTATGAAGAAGACCTTATCCATTTTGAAGTAACAGAAAATCGTATTAAAAATATTATATATAATGCCATAACTGGTTTCATTGCTGATGCATCTGAAATAGAAGATGCAGTAATGGATAAAATTCGTTCTTATAAAAAGCGATATATTCCTGGGACTGATGAGTTTGACATCTTACATGAAAAGATATATCGTGAAGAAATGATGAAACGAGGCATGGAGTAATAGAGATGAGTAAGCCTTTAAAAAAAGTATATATTTACCTAGAAAATGGAATATATTTAGAAGCAAAAAGCTTTGGTGCTGATACTACAGTTGTAGGTGAGATTGTTTTTAATACTTCTCTTACTGGATATCAAGAGATTATGAGTGATCCTTCATATGCTGGACAATTTGTTACATTTACAATGCCTGAAATCGGAAACGTAGGTGTTAATGAGCAAGATATGGAAAGTAAAACAGCTCATGCTAAAGGGATGATCGTTCGTAAATATCAAGAACGTTACTCAAACTTTAGAGCTGAAGAATCATTAGCTACATTTTTGACTAAACATAATGTTATGGGAATCTGCGATGTAGACACAAGATACCTAACAAAGATGATTAGAGACGAGGGTGCTATGATGATGATAGCCTCTACAAATATAAGTGACAAAGAAGAACTCAAACAACTTTTATCAGATGCACCTCGCATAGAAGATGTAAACTATATCGAAGAAGTGAGTACAAAAAAAGCTTATAAACATACTCAGAGTACTTATAATAAAATGAGTGGATTTGAGTTTGATGATGCACCAAAAATTAAGGCTAATGTAGCTGTTATAGATTTTGGTGTTAAACGTAATATCTTAAATGAAATTGTATCTGCTGGTATTGGTGCTCATGTTATTCCTAATGACTTTAAAGCAGAGGATTTAATAGCCGAGTATAAGAATAAAATAATTGATGGTGTTTTTCTCTCAAATGGTCCTGGTGATCCCCTTGTACTAAAAAAAGAACAAGAGCAGATAAAAATATTAATAGATGCAAAAATTCCAATATTTGCTATCTGTTTAGGACATCAACTGCTTTCAATATCTCATGGATATGATACTTTTAAGCTAAAGTTTGGTCATCATGGTGGAAATCATCCTGTAAAAAATGAAAAAACAGGTCTTGTAGAGATTACAGCACAAAACCATAACTATAATGTTCCTGATAATATTGTAGAGATTGCTGAAGTTACACACATTAACCTTTTTGATAATACAATCGAGGGTTTAAAATATAAAAATGAACCTATATTTTCAGTGCAGCATCACCCAGAAGCTAGTCCTGGACCAAAAGAAAGTTCTTATATCTTTAGTGAATTTCTTACTTTAATGCTTAATGCAAGAGTTAGTTAGTACTCTTGAAAAACGCAAGTTTTTTATAGTAAAATTACTTGCATTTTTTGCAAGTTTAGCACTTGTTTTTAACTTCTTTTTCACTCTCTCTCCTCCAGAATATTTTGACGAAAAGTACAATATGTACTTTGTATATGCTTTAATCGCATATAAAATAATTGAACTTTTTATTATCTACTATATATTGATGCATAGACATATTCGTTTTCTTAAAAAGAATTCAGCGACTGATGCATTTAAAGCCAAACTTACTAAACATACAAAACTACTACTTTTTTTGATTATTCAAGGCAATACAGTTTTTGGAGTTATAGCATTTAAGCTCTCTGCAAATGTACTTTTTTTCCTACTTTTTTCTTGTATTGCCTTAGCTGCAATTCTCCTTTTTAAACCTAAAAAACTTCTATAAGTAATTTTTCCTTAACATTAGATCAACTAAATCTTAAGTATAATTCTGAAAAATAACTTAAGTAAAAGGTTTCAAATGACTAAATATCTAACAATACTACTATTATGCATGCAACTACTCCATGCAGGTGGACTTGGTATAAACGAAAAACTTGGAGAATATGTTCCTCTTGATCTTGTTTTCATTAACGAGCAGTCTGAGCGTGTAACACTTCGAGAACTAATGGATGGTAAACCAACACTACTTACATTAAACTATTTTAAGTGTGCAGGTATCTGTTCGCCACAACTCAATGACATGGCAATCATGTTAAGTAGATTACATTTAGCAGAAAACACTGATTTTAAGGTAATCACTGTTGATTTTGCTGAAGATGAAACACCACAATTAGCAAGAGATAAAAAGAAAAACCTGATTCATTCTATGAATAGATCTTTTGTGCAAGATGCTTGGCATTTTGTTATAGGAGAGAATAATAGTTCAGGAAAACTAGCCCAAAGTGTAGGTTTTAAATTTGAGAAAACAATTGGTAAAGATGGAACCGTTGATTATATCCATGGTGCAACTTTAATTGTGCTCTCTCCAACTGGAAAAATAACACGTTATATGCGTGGAATTGAACAGCTAGCAACAGATGTTAAACTAGCACTTATTGAAGCAAAAGAAGAAAAAGTTACACCTACTATTTCTAAAAATTCACCATACTGTTTTTCTGAAAAACCAAATGGTGATATCATGGTTGAAATGGGCAGTAAAGTATGGGCTGTGTTGATGTTAAGTGTAGTAATAGGCTTGTTTTTATATCTTATAAGAGGTCGTAAATCAAATGGAAATAGAGACGAAAAAGATAATTAAAGGTTATTGTTAAAGGTTATAGTTAAAGGTTAAAATTAAAATAAATAATAGCTAGTTCAAGTATTCTTAATCTTTTTTTAAGTATAATTTCAGATATTTTTCAGTATTTACATTGAAGAAATTAGGATGTTAGGAGAATCTATGCTTAGATATTTATTAGTCTTATCTTTATTCATGAGCTTTTTATATGCAAGTGAATTAGGTATATCAGAAAAATTAGGGGATAGTGTTTCACTTGACTTAAAGTTTATTAATGAAAAGTCAGAGGTGGTTACTCTTCGCGAATTAATGGACGGTAAGCCAACACTCTTGACACTAAATTATTTTAAATGTTCGGGGATATGTACGCCACAGTTAAATGATATGGCTGATATGTTGGCTAGATTAGATTTAAAAGAAAATATTGACTACAGGGTACTTACAGTAAGTTTCGCAGAGACTGAAACAGGTCCTTTAGCAGCAGCTAAAAAGAGAAATCTTCTAGCATCTATGACGAGAGCATTTGATGAGGATGCTTGGAGTTTTGTTATTGGAAAAGATGGTAGCTCTAAGGTTCTTGCCGATGAAGTTGGATTTTATTTCCAAAAAGATGTGTTGTCTAATGGAAATGTAGAGTACATACACGGTGCAGCACTTATTGCACTATCTCCAGAAGGAAAGATCACGAGATACCTAAATGGTATAGATCAACTTCCATTTGATGTAAAAATGTCTGTTTTAGAAGCGGCAGATGGGAAAGTAGGACCAACAATTGCGAAAACATTACTCTTCTGTTTTGCATATGATCCAAAAGGAAAAACATATGTTTTTGCTTGGGAAAAAATTGCAGCAACAGTAATGCTAACGATAGTATTGGTATTTTTCATTTGGCTTGTTAAATCAGGTAGAAGAGAAGAAAACCACCAAAAAAAAGGAGAAGACAATGAGTAAAAGTTATTTTGACGAAACACACTGTGCGATAGGCCACCCAAAAACTAAAGTTATGCAGTGGCTACTAACAGTAGACCATAAGCGTATTGGAATTATGTATGCAGCTGTAATGTTCACATTCTTTTTTATTGCAATTGCTACGGCAATGGCAATGAGAATAGAGTTATTTGCACCAGGTGCACAAATTATGGATGGTAATACATTTAATCAAGCCTTTACACTTCATGGCGTAATTATGGTTTTCTTATTTATTATTCCAGGTATTCCAGCAGTATTTGGTAATATTGTTATGCCATTAATGATAGGAGCTAAAGATGTATCTTTCCCCCGTCTTAACTGGTTCACATTCTGGTTATACATTTTAGGATGTACAATTGCACTTTCATCTTTATGGACGGGTAACGGTTTTGCAGATACAGGTTGGACATTTTATGCACCATACAGTTTAAATACAAATACAAATGTAATTTCTACACTTGTTGCTGCATTTGTTCTAGGAATGGCTTCAATTCTTACAGGTCTTAACTTCCTTGTAACAATTCACCGTCTTCGTGCTCCAGGCATGGACTTCTTTAAAATGCCATTATTTGTATGGGGTATTTATGCAACAGCATGGATTCAACTTCTTGCAACTCCAGTTGTAGGTATTACACTTATTCTTGCTGTCTTAGAGAAGTACTTCGGTATTGGTATTTTTGATCCAGCAAAAGGTGGAGATCCAGTACTTTTTGAGCACCTATTTTGGATTTACTCTCACCCAGCAGTTTATTTAATGATTTTACCAGCATTTGGTATTATGTCAGAAATTATTCCTGTATTTTCAAGAAGAGAAATTTTTGGTTACCGTACAATCGCACTTTCATCTGCATCAATCGCAGGTATCGGGTATTTAGTATGGGGTCACCACTTATTTACTTCTGGTATGTCAGACATTGCGAAAACAATTTTTTCATTCCTTACATTCTTTGTTGCTATCCCAACAGGTATTAAGTTCTATGACTGGATTGCTACAATGTACAAGGGTAAAGTTATCCTTAAAACACCAATGCTATGGGCTTTAGGAACTATTGTTACTTTCGCTATTGGCGGTCTTACCGGTGTTACAATTGCAATGGTTGGTGCTGATATTCACCTTCAAGATACTTACTATTCAGTTGCACACTTTCACTATGCTATTCTTGGCGGAGTTGTTTTCTTATTTTTCGCTGGTCTTCACTATTGGTTCCCAGTAGTTACAGGAAGAATGTATAATGAGAGTGTTGGTAAAGTAGCATTCTGGCTAAACTTTATCGGGATTAACTTACTTTGGTTTCCAATGTTTATCGCTGGTTACTACGGTATGCCAAGACGTTATTTTGATTACCTTCCTGAATTTGAGATTTATCACCAAATTTCTGGTATAGGAGCCATTGTAATTTTATCTGGTCTACTACTTATGTTCTGGAACTTCCTTTACAGCTGGAACAATGGCGAGTCTTCAGGAACTAATCCTTGGAATGCAACTACATTAGAGTGGCACTTACCAAGTTCACCACCACCATTAGAGAACCATACAAAAGTTCCTTATGTTGACTTCAACCCATATGAGTATCATCATGGTGAACCAGTGGTTAAATTTGATTACGAAACTATGAAAAGGATTGACTAATGTCTTCTCACGAATATGTACCAGAAATCGCGACTACTCGTGATGGTGTTGAACATGAAGTTCAAGGCTGGCAAGGTGACTTTTACGGTGGTAAATTAGGATTTTGGTTATTTATGTTAACTGAAGTTCTTATGTTTGGAGCTATGTTTATGGTTCTTACATATTACTTTACACTTCATCATCAAGATTATATCGATGCATCTGCATCTTTAAATAGAGTTCTTGGTGGTTTTAACACAGTAGTACTTCTTATATCTGCACTTACTATGGGTCTTGGTTTGCTTAAGTTCCGTAGTGGTGATGTTAAGGGTGCTAAACTTATGGTTTGGGCTACTATCTTTTTTGCTTCTTTATTCTTAGGAGTAAAAGCAATTGAGTGGTCTTTAGAGTTTCATCACGGTGTTTTCTTAGGTCTTGATGCACTTCAGTCTGGAAATGCACATTCTAAGCCATTTGGTCAGATACTATTCTTTGGTATG
>QNZS01000008.1 GCA_003978465.1 Sulfurimonas sp.
AGAGTGAGCTTGTTTCACAACAAGGTAGGCTTTTTTAATATTTATTGAAAATAAAAAATTATTCTGTTTATGAGCTTTAAAAGCTATAATTAGATAAAATAGATAATCAATAATAATATATTTAAGGAACTCTATGTTTGAAGTAGTTATTGGACTTGAAGTCCACGTACAGTTAAACACTAAAACAAAACTTTTTTGCTCATGTGCAACGAGTTTTAATCATAAACAAAATACAAATACTTGTCCAACATGTTTGGCACTTCCAGGTGCTCTACCTGTCTTAAATAAAGAAGTACTACAAAAAGCAGTTATGTTAGGAACAGCACTTGGGGCAACAATCAATAGAACTTCTTACTTCGATAGAAAGTCATATTTTTACCCAGATAGTCCAACTGCATATCAGATTACTCAGTTTTACACTCCCGTTATACAAAATGGTAGTTTAGATATTGATTTAGAAGATGGTAATAAAAAGACAATTCGTGTTGGTTTTGCTCATATTGAAGCAGATGCAGGAAAAAATATTCACGAAGGTGATCTTTCAAAAGTAGATTTAAATCGGGCAGGAACACCTCTTTTAGAGATTGTTACACAGCCTGATATGAGAAGCTCAGTAGAGGCAATCCTTTACCTTAAAAAGCTTCACTCTATTATTCGTTATTTAGATATAGGTGATGCAAATATGCAAGAGGGGTCTTTCCGTGTAGATGTAAATGTTTCTATTCGTCCTAAAGGCGATGAGAAACTTTATACTCGTGTTGAGATTAAAAACATTAACTCATTTAAGTTTATTGAAAAAGCGATTGAATTAGAGGTTCGCCGTCAGAGTGAAGCTTGGGAAGATGGTGTTTACGATGAAGAAATTTCTCAAGAGACTCGTCTTTTTGATCAAGTGAAAATAGAAACACGTTCTATGCGTGGAAAAGAAGAAGCGGCAGATTATCGTTACTTCCCTGAGCCTGATTTACTAAAAGCTGTAGTTACTGATGAAATGATGGAAAAATATAGTCAAATTCCGGAACTTCCCGATGCTAAGCGTGATAGATTTGTAAAAGAGTTTGGACTAAATGCATATAATGCAGGAGTTATCACTTCAAGTGTTGAAATGGCACATTTTTTTGAAGAGATGATGGCAGAAGGTATTAGTGCTAAGAATGCTACTACTTGGTTAACTGTTGAACTTCTTGCTCGTTTAAAAGGTGATGTTAACATTATAAACACTCCTGTAAATGCGAAGAAGCTTGGAATTTTAGTTAAACGTATAGAAGATCAGAGTGTAAGTGGAAAAGCAGCAAAAGAAGTTCTTGATTACTTAATGGAAAATAATTCTAATGTTGACACGGCTATTGATATTTTAGGTCTCAAACAAGTGACTGACATGGGTGCTATTGAAGCTATTTGCGATGATATTATAACAGCGAATCCTGAGAAAGTAGAACAACTCAAAGGCGGAAAAGATAAACTTTTTGGTTTCTTTGTAGGTCAAGTTATGAAAGCTAGTAAGGGAAGTGCAAACCCCCAAGCTGTAAATGAAATCCTTAAAGCTAAACTAGGATAAGCATCGATGATAAAATGTCTGATAGTCAATACTAGTTATACATTGCAAACGTCTAAGTGCTATCCGGCCAACAAACAATATTTTATAATTTAATAGAAAATTATAAATATAGATATTTGATGACAATGCTTATTTTTATAAGTATGGTAGTCTTAGTACTTGAATTAAAACCCCTCATAAATGACTATCTTCTTTAAATGTGAAGATATTTTAGTTGATATTGGTTATGAGAAAGATATAAAATATTTTAAAGAGTTTATAGGGAGTGATAGAATATGAAAGTTGGTGTAATTGGAGCTGGAAAATGGGGAAGTGCTTTAGCATTTGCCCTAGGTGAAAAAAATGATGTTCTTATTACTTCAAGAACAGTTAGAGATTTAGAAAACTTTGTCTCTCTAGAAGAGTTATTAAAATGCGAATATATCATTATCACTGTTCCTGCACAAGAGATTAGCTTGTGGTTAAAAGAAAACTTTGTCTTTAATGGACAGAAAATTCTTGTTGCAGCTAAGGGTATAGAAGCTACAAGCGGTAAGTTCTTAAATGAGATTTATTCACAGTATATTCCTGATGAGAATATAGCCTTTCTCTCGGGTCCTTCTTTCGCTATTGAAGTAATGGCATCTCTGCCAACAGCACTTGTTATTAATGCAAAAAATGAAGAGCTATCATCTGCTTTTGCAGAGCTGTTTCCTTCTTTTATAAAAGCATATACATCAACAGATGTAGTAGGGGCTGAAGTCTCAGGTGCTTATAAAAATGTTATCGCTATAGCAGCTGGAATTTGTGAAGGTTTAGGACTTGGGAAAAATGCAGCAGCAGCACTTATATCTCGTGGACTGGTAGAAATGCAGCGTTTTGGAGTTTATTTTGGTGCTAAAGAAGAAACATTTATTGGGCTTGGAGGGGCAGGGGATCTATTCTTGACAGCCTCTTCACCAATGAGTAGAAATTTCCGTGTAGGTTTAGGCATAGCAAAAGGAAAATCTCAAGCTGAGATACTAGAGGAACTAGGAGAAGTAGCAGAGGGAATAGGTACTACTTATGCCATATCTGTACTTGCAAAGAATGGTGACTTGTATCTACCAATAGCAAAAGAAGTATATGAAATGTTAGAGGGAAAAAATCCTAAAGAATCACTCAAAGACCTACTATCATCATGAGACCTGCTTTATGAAACATAGCTTAGAAGAGCTTTGTTAAGGTAGGCTTTTAGGTATTAAAGAGCTTAAAATAGAGGAAGGTTTAGAGAGTTTTCCAGAGGAACTTTTTACACTCTGTGACTCTTTAGAACTTTTAGACCTAAGTGGAAATAAACTAGAAGACTTACCAGACTTAAGTAAATTTAAAAACTTAAAAATCGCCTTTTTCTCTCAAAATAGATTCACAAAAGTACCAGATGCTTTTAAAGAGTGTAAGAATCTTTTTATGCTTGGTTTTAAAGCTAACCTTATTGAAGAGTTTGAAGAAGACATCTTACCTTTAAGTATATCGTGGTTGATTTTAACTGATAATAGACTAGTCAGACTCCCTGAGTCCATAGGTAAACTTACTAAAATGAAAAAATTTCCAATAGCAGGAAATAGACTTACATCTTTACCAGATAGTATGAAAAACTTAAAAAACTTAGAACTTATTCGTCTCTCTGCAAATTCTCTAACTGAGATACCACATTGGATTAAAGAGTTACCAAAACTAGCATGGCTTGCATTTAGTGGTAATCCTTGTTCGGTTAGTAAAGAGTCCTCATTAGAGGTGCTGGCATACAAAGACTTAAAAATGGACAAACTCTTAGGTGAAGGTGCTTCTGGAAAGATATATAGAGCACACTCTTCGTACTTTAACTCTGTTGTTGCAGTAAAACTCTTTAAGGGTGCTGTGACTAGTGATGGTTATGCTAAAGATGAGATGAATGCATGTATATCTGCAGGACAACATCCAAATCTGATTAAGGTATTAGCACGACTTGAACATAAGGCTCTCGGACTAGTTTTAGAGTTTATAAACCCGAGTTATATAAACCTAGGAAATCCGCCAAATTTTGAGACCTGTTCTAGAGACACATTTACTAAAGACTTGAGTTTAGAAGTTGGAGATGCTTTAAAAGTAGCACAAGCTGTTGCCTCTGCTGCTGGACATCTTCACTCTAAAGGGTTGATGCATGGAGACCTGTATGCTCACAACATCTTAGTAGATAGTACTTACAATACATACTTAGGAGATTTTGGTGCAGCTAGTTTTTATGATGTAGGCGATAAGTTCTACGAAAAACTTGAAGTTTTAGCATTTGGTAATTTACTAGAAGATATGCTGTATTTAGTAACTGTAAAAAAAGGTCTAGAGTATCAGCGTTTAATAAGTCTTAAAGACTCTTGCCAAGAGAGTATAGTAAGTCTAAGGCCTCTCTTTAAAGAGATGCTTTTTTAATCTCATATTTGAGTTTTGGAATATTAGACTTTTGATACTCTTGTTTGTATTTGAGTCCATTGTACATTTCCTTGAGTCCATCAAAAGAGATATTTAGTTCTTGTTGTGCTTCTTCTAAAAATTCTGCCATAGTTTGGCTGGTCTGTTTCTCTAAACCATATTTCTTTAAAAACTTTAATAGTTTTTGCATCTCACAAAATCCAGTTACAATGCGAGAAGGATATTCAAGCAGAACTTACAAAGGCAGAAGCAAAGTGAATACAATAGCCATTTTTAACATTGATTATATTTGCTTTTATAAGAAGTTCCTATATAATTAATTTTAAAGAAACAGGAGAAATATAGTTGATACAGCATCTACCACAAATAAAAAAAATACTCATGGCTTTACTAGTAGGTTTAGTCATCTTCTTTTTATCAAATACAATTTTTAATATAACTCAGAGTTCACTTTTGGGTGTTATCGCTATGCTTGTTACTCTATGGACGAACGAAGGGCTTGCTCTTGGTGTGGTTTCACTACTACCTATCTTACTATTCCCTGCATTAGAGATTATAAACACTAAAGCTACGGCTGTGAACTATGCACATCCTATTATATTTTTATTTTTTGGTGGATTTTTACTTGCTATCGGAGTTGAAAAAACTAAACTGCATATCTATATCTCTAACAAGATTCTAAACTTTTTTCCTGCAACTCCCCGAGGTATGATATTCTCTCTCTCTATCACTTCGGCACTACTAAGCTCCATACTCTCAAACACAACTACAACACTGCTTCTTATATCCATCGCTATCTTTTTGACAGATAACCTTAGACTCAAGATGAGGTTTGCTCTCTCTATCGCTTATGGTGCAAACATAGGTGGGATTTTAACACCTATAGGAACACCTCCAAATCTTGTTTTACTTGGCATAATGGAAGATAAGGGAATGGAGATGATTCCATTCTTTCAGTGGATATATATGGCGGCACCTCTTGTTTTAATAATGCTTATGTCTATGAGTTATCTGCTCTCTATGGGTACAAAAGATATAGAGATTACACATAGTGTAGAGATAAAACCACTGAATAAAGAGCAAAAAAAAGTTGTCTATGTTCTATTTAGTCTTATAGGTTTACTACTTGTAAATGCTTCTATCAAACCCTATTGGAATGGTTTAGGTTTAAGTGAAACAGGGATACTTTTAGGTTTTGGAGTGCTTCTGTTTATGCCTCCTTTTAATATCTTAGAATGGAAAGAGGACAATGGAAAAATACCTTATGAGATTATCTTACTTTTTGGTGCAGGTTTTTCCATTGCAAAAGCATTTTCTAGTGTTGGTCTAGCTGATGAAGTTGCATCTTATCTCATAAGTATTATGGACCTTCCTCCTGTGATATTACTTCTTTGTGTGGCACTACTTATCACTTTTACAACAGAAGTGACTTCAAATGTAGCGATGATATCCATCATGTTACCCGTCATATACTCAGTCTCAGAACTCGCAGGAGTTAGCACGACCCTTTTTATGATGGTTGCCACTATATGTGCTTCATATGCATTTATGTTACCTATAGCCACACCTCCAAACGCCATCGCAATGAGTACGGGTGCTATTCATGTAAAAGATATGATACGATATGGGATAGTTTTAAATATTTTAGGTGTTTTTGTGATTGTATTTATCGCTGAGTGTTTTTGGAAAGGAGTGTTATCGTGAAAAAGATAAAAAAGAAATATTTACTTTTTGATAATGATGGTGTTTTAGTAGAGACAGAACCTTACTACTATGAAGCAAATGTAAAAGCACTACGAGAGTTTGGACTAGACTTATCGTTTGATGCCTACATGGAGATAATGGCTAGAGGTGGAAATGCTTGGGAAGTTGCAAGTAAAGCGGGCATAAGTAAAGAAGAGATAGATGCTAAACGCAAACACAGAGATATATACTATAGAGAGTTTATCTCTAAGCACGACATAGAGATCCCATGTGTTGTAGATGTTTTAGAAGAACTCTCAAAACACTATAAGATGGGTATCGTGACAACTTCAAGACGAGTTGATTTTGACCTAATTCACCACAGTAAACATATCACACAGTATATGGACTTTACACTTTGTGTGGAAGAATATACTCGCTCAAAACCACATCCTGACCCTTATCTCGCTGGTATGAAAAAGTTTGGAGCAAGTAAAGAAGAGTGTTTAGTCATAGAAGACTCAGAGCGTGGTTTAACTGCTGCGTTTAGTGCAGGAATAGAGTGTGCAGTAGTTGCAAATGAGTTTACAGCTACACATGATTTTTCAAATGCCACTTATAAACTAAAAGACCTCAAAGAATTAGTTACTCTCTTAGACACAATATAAGTTTTTAAAGAAGAGTTATCCGAATATCATCGTAAGAAACTTCACCATCTAAAAGCTCGTAAATTGGTTTGAGTCGAGTTTTTCCATCTTCACTAAAATCATCAGGAGTGTTTCTCTCTTTGATTTTTACAAGTGCTTCTTTTATACGACTAAGAGTACTTGCATCTGGTAAAAACTTCGCTAGATTTAGTTCGCCATCCTCTTCTTTTAAAATACGAAGATGGTTAATAATAGTACTCTTACTCATACCTCGACTCTTTGCTAACTCTTCAACTGAAGCAGAACTCTCTATGAGCTCTTTTGTTTGGATGTGAGTGGGACTGCTACTGCGTTTAACTAGTTTTTTTTCTGACTTTAGAATTAGCTCTTGTTTTTGTATCTCGTCTGTATCTGTAAGCCCATCTATACTTAAAATATAAGCTTCAAATATTTCTTGGAGCTTTTTTGCACTTATGGCAGAGATCTCATCACTTGCTTTTTTTGAAGCAGCTTTGATTCTATCGTCTATGTGTAAGATAAGTGGGTCAACTAAGAGTGCTTTATTGTTTAAACCCATCAAGCGCAGTCCATTAATATTTTTTATACGAGAGAGTGCGACATAACCTTGTCCAACCTCAAATGTTTTAGAGAGGTCTATCTCAGCTGAGTCAAGTGTCATTCCCTGAGACTTGTGTATGGTTATGGCCCATGCTAGTTTAAGTGGTACTTGTAAAACCTTAGCAACTACATTTGCACTTTCATTTTCCATAGTCCACTCTTCTAAACTTATCTTGATGAGTGAACCATTAGAAGTTTTTACTATTGGGAGTTTTGTTTCTTTATCAAAGTCTACTATTGTCCCCGTTGTACCATTTACATAACCTAAGTCATGATTGTTTTTTATAAACATCACCACTGCATCTTTTTTGAGATTTATCTTTTCTAAAACTAGTGAAGACTTGAAGATCTTTTCGATGTTTTTTGCAGTGCCTTCTGACTTATATTTAAAAGTAAAAGATGGGTTGTTGATTTTGTTTAACTCTTGTATGTTGATTCTATCTACATCTATGTTATGAGTGTAGAGTTTTGTTGGTGTAAAGTCTATATCTAAATCTTTATGAAACCTTGTGTTTAAAATATTATAAGAGTTGCTAGAGACAGACCCACTTCTTATCTCATCTAAAATATTAATAAGAACATTATCATCTTGTCGAAATTTCTCTTCTAAATAACATGTTTTTAAGTTGAGTGCTTTCCATGAGGGTGATTGCCATGCGAAGCGTTTATCACTAGGAACTCTTGATATAGGTGGGAGTTGAAAGAAGTCCCCTGAAAGTATAGTCTGAACACCACCAAAGGGCAGAGTATTACTTTTAAAGGCTTGGAGTATCTTATCTATGGATGTGAAAATTTCAGGACTTACCATTGAAATCTCATCGATTATAAGAATTTTGAGCTGAGAAAATCTAGTTTGAAGGTGCTTTTTCTCTAATAAAGAGTTGATATAATCATCATCTATCACACTACGAATCCCTAAACTAAAGTATGAGTGTATAGTTTGACCTCGAAGGTGTGATGCTGCAATTCCAGTAGGTGCAACTATGGTTGGCATTATTTTTCTTGATTTTAAATAAAAAGTAAATTTATTTAAAAGATATGTTTTACCAGTTCCAGCAGAACCGGTAATAAAAACATTATTACCACTTTTCAGTATGTTTAAGACAGTGTTTTGCACAGTAGTCATCCTTTTATATGTGTGATTATAACAAAACTATTTTTTACATAAAATGAATGTGATATAATACAAAAAAGGTAAGGAATAAATTATGATAGTGCATATAGTAATGTTTAAATTAAAAGAAGATGACAAAAATGCAAACTTAGTAAAGATTAGAGCAGTTTTAGAGCAGTTACCTAAGAAGATAGAGGAGTTAGTATCTATGGAAGTAGGGCTTAACTTTGATGAAAGTGATAGAGCATTTGACCTCTCTTTGTACTCTACCTTTAAAACAAAAGAAGACCTTGCTATTTATGCATCTCATAAAGAGCATTTAAAAGTAGTTGACTTTATCAAAACAGTTGTTACTGAGTCTAAGGTAGTTGACTACAGACTCTAGATTTATTAAGCTACATTTTGTGTGTTATGTAAGATATATGATAAATAACATACATAAGTGTTCAGTTACCGACAATTTCAGTATGAAACATACCTCCAAGTCTTAAGAAAATCCTTCTATACTATCTTTACTTTATAAAATTTTGAGTATTAATATACTCATTACCTAGAGATGGTATTAAATACATTTACTTTTAAAGAATGCATACCCATATAGCTAAAAAAGTGAAGAGGCAAGTTGGAAAATAGGAAGTAAAAACTTTTTCATTAAAATCCTTTATTTTTATATGCAAATGATACTGAAGCTACATTAAGTGATTGTTAATGCTTTAGTTAAATAGATAAAATGATATTATAGCAGTGAAATTCTACTCTAAAGGTTTTATAAATATGTTAATGATAATAATATGCACATACACACTCTATGTTTTTATAACAATGTACGCAAGTATAATGCAAATAGGGTTTATAGATCAGGCTAAATACAAGGATGCTGTACTGTTAAATAGTACAGATTTTATAAAAGCTGGGAACTATGCAATAGCAAAAGAGAAAATAAATTTAGCGAGTGCTTTTGCTGATTATCTTTTTTTTATAGCTTGGATGGGAATCGGTGTTAAATTTCTTCAAGAAAATATCTTTTTTGAAAATGAAGTTTTTTTAAATATTGCTGTTGTGATGAGTTTTGTGATTATAAACTCTATTCTTTCTCTTCCTTTTACTTATTACGAAAAATTTGTTTTAGATAACGAGTTTGGTTTTAACAAGTCAACTTTAGGACTATGGATAAAAGATACTCTTATCTCATTTGTGATGACACTTGTATTTGGTTCTTTAGTTATTTGGGTTATATATATGATTATTTATAACTTTATACTTTGGTGGTTATGGAGTTTTCTTTTTATCTTTAGTGTTGTTATATTGATAAACATGTTATATCCTGCATTTAGAGCTACTTTCTTTGATAAGCTTACACCACTTCAAGATGAAGACTTAGACGATAAAATAAAAGAACTTATGGATAAAACAGGTTTTGTAAGTTCTGGTGTTTTTGTAAGTGATGCAAGTAAGCGCGATGCAAGACTAAATGCCTACTTCGGTGGTTTTGGAAAAGCAAAACGTGTTGTTCTTTTTGACACACTTATAGAGAAGTTAACTACAAAAGAGTTACTTGCAGTTTTAGGACATGAACTTGGACATTTTGCACATGGAGATATCTATAAAAATATAGGACTTGTTGGTGTGATGCTCTTTGTGATGTTTGGACTTTTTGGTAATCTTCCAGAAACACTTTATATGGAGATGGGGCTCTCACCAGAGCCTTATGTACTGATGATACTACTTATGCTGTTTATGCCAGTTCTTGGATTTGTTATGATGCCTATCATGGGCATCGTAAGTCGCCATAATGAATATGCAGCAGATAAGATGGGAAGTGAGTTAGGCGGTGAAGCAGGAGCAGTTGAGCTTGCAAATGCCTTACAAAAGTTAGTGACTGAGAACAAAAGTTTTCCACTCTCACATCCTATATATATCTTCTTTCATTATACACATCCTCCAGTCTTAGAGAGATTAAAAGAACTTGGAGTAGATATAAATGACACAAGCAGTAGTTCACTAGAGGGAAAATGCGAAGCAAATATCTAGTCAAAGAGCTATTATCTGAGATTACAGATCTTTTAACACCTTATATACCTCGAGCCTCAAGAGAAGCACAACTTCTTCTTATGGCTCATTTAAACATAGATGAGCTATGGCTTATAACTCATCAGACAACAGAAGTAGAAAATACTAAAGAACTGTTTGAATGGGTAAATAGACGAGTAAAAAATGAACCATTTGAATACATAACAAACAGGGTAAGTTTTTATAGTGAAGAGTTCTTTATAAAGGAGGGTGCTTTAATCCCTAGACCAGAAACTGAACTTCTCATAGAAGAAGTTATTAAAAACTTTCCTGATAAAGAGAGTTCTCTTACATTTGTAGAGGTTGGGGTAGGGAGTGGTATTATCTCCGTTGTATTGGCCCGTCATTTTTTAAATGCTTCTTTTATAGCGGTAGACATTTCAGAAGCTGCTTTAGAGATAGCAAAGGTAAATATTGAGAAGTTTGGGCTATCTGATAGAATAGAGCTACGTTTAGGTTCACTTTTAGAGCCAGTAGATGAGAAGATAGATTACCTTGTCTCAAATCCTCCTTATATAGAAGATGGAGTAGTCTTAGAATCAAATCTAGACTATGAACCACAGAATGCTCTTTTTGGGGGAAAAGTTGGGGATGAGATTATAAAAGAACTTCTTGATGAAGTCTTAAAACAAAAGATTAAATTTTTTACTTGTGAGATGGGTTATGACCAACAAGATAAAATACGGTTATATTTAGAACATAAAAATATTCATAGTTTAGAGTTTTACAAAGACTATAGTTCTTTTGATAGAGGCTTTACACTGAAGGTACAAAATTGAAAAAAAATATTTATTTAGACTTTACTTACTTGATTTTTTTAGCGGCTTCTTTCGGAGGGATTATTGTTTTAGGTGCATTTGTTGCACCAGTGATTTTTCATACAGATAGAATTGTTTCAGAAGTACTTATAAACAATTACAATGCAGGTATTATCATGGGTGAGATATTTCATCGCTTTTCTTACTGGATTTATGTATTAGCTATTTTTGTTGCTGTGTATGAGGCTATCTCTTACAAAACAGGTTTTCGTGATGCTATCACTTTCGCAGCAGCTGTT
This sequence comes from Sulfurimonas sp., assembly GCA_003978465.1. Taxonomy (GTDB): domain Bacteria; phylum Campylobacterota; class Campylobacteria; order Campylobacterales; family Sulfurimonadaceae; genus Sulfurimonas. Next base: position 11,175 of record QNZS01000008.1, read on the forward strand.
ATAGTTATTGGTACATCGTTAATGTTTAGTGGTGTTTACTCACCTAAGATACTTGAGATGCAAGCTATGGGAGCAGAAGTAACAAAAAGTGATGCTTTTAATAATATTCATATCGCTAGTGAGATAGACTTTAAAGTATTAGCTGTAGCAGTTATCGTTCTTTTTGTAAGAAGGCTTTTACTACTGCGTACTACTTAAAATTATTTTTTTGACTTAATTAAAACAAAAAGAGTATCTTACTTTTAAGTGAAGTAGGTTCAAAGTCGGAGGGTGGTGATTTTTCTCGTAGTGACTCGATAGAAAAAGTTAAACTAGAAAATATAGTTATTAGTAATGGCCCTTTCAGTGTGGAACTTCCAATATAAGCAGAAAATAATAGTATCTCTGTTTAAACATATCATAGAACTTACATAGTTATAGATTGTAGAAAGTATATAGAAGTAAATACAAGAATAAAAAATGAAACAAGGTATAAAACAGAAGTAACACTACTACGAGGGTAAAAGTTATAACAAAGAATACCTTTACAGCAATAGCTAAGAGAAAAATAAAAGCAGAAGAATTTCTATTATTGAGTTGTCCAAAACACCCAAGTATATAAAAAACCATCTGTTTCCTATTATTAGAAATGTGGGTGAAGATACTTATATTAAAAAAGTGAAGAGATAGAGAGACAGCTTCTGGCTGTTTTACCTACCACCGAACTTATCATGCCACCATTCTGATGGAGAAAAGGTTCTTGTTTTAATTGCATCTTCATCAAATGGATATTCATAGTTATTGCAGTAGTCCAAAACGATTTCATAGGCATCATTTATCTGCATACTCATTTTAGTGGCTTTGTCTTGATCATGGCTATGTTTATCAGGATGCCATTTTTTCATTAAAAATTTATATTTATTTTTGATTTCTTTTAGGGAAGATATTTCACGAAGACCAAGGAGTGTTTTGGCCTTCATGAGTCTCTCGTATGTAGTAGACATTTTTTTAGTCTTGTTGTTGTCTCATATATGCAGGAATGTCAAGATAGTCTGCGTTTAAATCACCACCAACAACTAAACGAGGACGAATTTTTGTACGAGGAATACTAGGAGCTTCACTTACAAATTCTGGATTGTTTGTAGTTTCTACTTCTTTTTCAAATCCTGTTGCTACTATTGTAATTTTTACATAGTTTTCAGCTAAGTTAGTGTCTGTTGATGTTCCAAAAATTATATCAGCTTCATCATCCGCACTCTCATTTACAACATTCATGGCATCATATATTTCCATAATTGGAAAGTCAGGGTGCATGTTGAAGTGTACTAAAACACCAAGTGCTCCATTTATAGATATATTATCAAGTAAAGGAGATTCAATAGCAGCTTTAATAGCTTCATAAGCTGCATTTTCACCCTCATGTTCACCAACACCCATAAGAGCCATACCTTTATGGTTCATTACAGTTTGTAAATCGGCGAAGTCAAGGTTGATGTCATTATCTCCATTTGAGAGGATTACACCAGATGTTCCACTAACAGCTTGTGCTAAAACACCATCAACAATTTTAAAACTGTCTTTGAGTCCTAACTTTCTATCGATGATAGATAAAAGCTTGTCATTAGGAATAACAACAATAGAATCAGACTCTTTTTTTAATTCTTCAAGACCTTGTTCTGCAAGTTTAAGTCTTTTTTTACCTTCGAATGTAAAAGGTTTAGTAACAACAGCGATAGTTAGTGCCCCAACTTCTTTAGCGATTTTAGCAACAATAGGTGCAGCACCTGTTCCTGTTCCACCACCAAGTCCAGCAGAGATAAATACGATATCAGCACCCTCTAAAGAAGCACGGATTTCATCATAATTTTCTAAAGCTGAGTCTTTACCAACTTCTGGTTTCATACCAGCACCAAGCCCTTTTGTAAGCTTAGCACCGATTTGGATTTTTGATGCGGCAGAGTTTTCACTCAAGACTTGTGCATCAGTATTTATAAGCATCATTTCTATACCAGTTACACCTTCTTTTAGCATATGACCGATCATGTTTCCACCACCGCCACCAACACCAACAGCTATAATTCTTGCACCGGTTGCATTACTTGCCTCTTCTACTACAAATGGTTCCATCCTCACTCCTTTAAAATAACTGGGTAGCCCAGTTCCAAAATTTACTCAAGCTAACAGCTTCATCACTCTTTTTCTCTTCTTTATTATCTAAAGATATCATACTTGGTTTTTCTTCATCTAAATTAATTGAAGCCGTAGGTATCTCTAAAGATGGTGTTAGACTAACATCTACTTGTGCTGTAGGTGTCTCATTTCTATGTCGTACTCGCTTGTTTGCATCAATCTCATATGAAGTATATGCATAAGCAGAGTACATAACAAGACCGATAACACTTGAACACTCTGCCCCACGAAGTTCATCAAAAAGACCATCCATCTCTATAGGACGAGCTAATCGCACAGGCTGTGAACCAAAAGTTGCTATTGCTAACTCTCTGATGCCTTCCATTTTAGAAAAACCACCAGTAAGCACAATACCAGCACCAATTTGATCTTTTAAACCACTATTTTCTATAAACTGAGCTAAAATCATAAGCGTTTCTTCAACTCTCGCATAAATTACATTATGCACAACATCTAAAGAAACTTCATGTGTATTGTCTACATCACCGATTACAGGGATTTCTATAAGGTTATTACTCTGGTTTGTTAATGAACCATAAGTGAGTTTAACATTATCAGCAACATTAAGTGGTGTATGAAGTGCCATTGATAGGTCACTTGTTACATGGTTTGAACCTACACCTAAAAATTCATTGTATCTGATAGAGTTTCCAGCATGAATAACAATGTTACTTGTATTTCCACCCATATCTATTAAAGCTACACCGAGTTCTTTTTCATCACTGTTAAGGGTTGCTATAGAAGATGCATAAGAGTTAAGAACAATATTTTCTACTTCAACACCAGCACCTTGAACAGCCTTTTTAAGGTTGTTGAGATTTGATTTTTGTGTAGTTATTATATGTGTTTCAACTTCTAAACGTGAAGCATTCATCCCTAGAGGATCTTCTATAAAGTCTTGGTCATCTACTTTAAAGTTAAAAGGTAAGGCATGTAAGACTTCATACTCGTTAGGAATGTTAGCATTATATAGAGATGTGTGCATAACACGTTCAATCTCTTTAAAACTAATCTCTTTACTTTGGATATTTACTATACCATTTGAATTGAGGCTTTTAGTATATGCCCCACTCATCGAAACAATAGCTGAACTAACAGTAGTTCCTGAGACACGCTTTGCATCTTCAACTGCTGTTTTGATACTGCGTGATGCAAGTTCAATGTTCGTTATACTACCGCGTTTTAGACCTTGTGCTTTAGTTGTACCAGCTCCCATTATTGTAATGTTGTTGTCATTATCAATCTGAGCGATAATAGCACATATTTTTGTTGAGCCAATATCAATGGCTAAAACAGTTCTGCTCAATTTAGAGTCCTTGAAGAAATATCTCTGTTTGGTACTTATTTTCTAAGGTTTTAATTAAAGCCTTATTAAATATACCACTCTTAAGTTTTTTAACTGAATAAGCTAAGTCATTATTTGATTTATCAAGCAATTTTTGTTCCAAAATATAGTAAAGAATAATTTTTTTACTGTTTAACACTATGTATGAACGTTTTTTATCGCTTGTGAAGAGCTTTTGTAGAAATTCTGTAGCTTCCGCTTGTGTTAGCCCTGTGATCTGATCAATATCTCTACTTGTTATAAAAGATGTGTTAGTGCCCTTAAATGTAGCGATAGAATTATTTGCTAATTCTTGAAGTTTTTTCTTTTTTGTTTGAACTGTATAAATAGTAACTACATCTGATTTAGCATCTTCGTAACTTTTTGGCATTGAAGGATTAACTTTTAATAATTCAAAAGTATGATAGATACCATTTACCAAAATAGGTTTCATGTATGGAGATGTTAGTGAGAGTTTAGTTATTTTTTCAAGTGTTGATGCATCAAAGATATTCTCTTTACTAGAGACCGTTGCAGACATAAAAACTATATCAGCTGCAAGTTTTCCTTTTTTGTAAGCTATGTATGTTCTAAGTGCCTTATCTTTAGTCGCTTTAGCATTTAACTCTTTTATAATTATATCTTTAGCATCTTTAAGTGAAAGAATTTTCCCCTCACTATCTTTAAAGTGTGTCTTATTGTCATTATAATAGTTGATGATTTTTTTATCATCATAAGTTTGTATAACTCTTTCTTGGATTATATATTTTACATCATATGAGACACTACTCATAAAGTTGTTTTTATTTGTTTCCCAAAAAGGTTTTACTAAAGCATCAGAAGTGTCGACTTTTATATCATCTAAACTTAGTACCTTATAGTTAATCTTATCGGTGATGTTCATAAGTGTATTTAAAATATTTATTTCATTTTCACTTGTCTCAACTGGAAGAAGTTTGAGTAGTTTTTGAATAAGTAAGTCTTTTCTTAGGTCGATTTCATACTCTTTTGTAGACAAATTATTTTGTGAAAGCACGATTTTATAAGATTTTTTATCAAAAACACCATCTTTAAAAAAGTACTCTTGTTGAGTCAGTGCAGCGATAAGTTCACTATCGCTTAGTTCTAAGTTATATGAAGCAGCTAGATTTAATAGAAGTGCCTGTTGGACTAGTTGTTCTAATGCTTGCTTTTGAAGTCCAAATTGTTTTGCTTTTTCTTCATCAAAATTACCTTGAAACATTTCATTATATTTTGTATATAAACGGGAGTAGCTTTTTTGTAAACTACCCTGTGTAATTTCAATTTTTCCAACTTTTGCGATAGCTCCAGCTTTGTCACCATAACTATATTGACCCCAACCAACAAAACCTGCACCAACAAATGCTATTGTTGAAATCCAGATAGTTATTATTAACCATTTTTTATGTCTTTGCATCCATGTAATCATATTAAATAAAACCTTACTTTTGGTATTAATGTAATAATAGGTAAATTAGGATTAAACCTTGATAAAAATTGATTTAATTAAGAAGAGAATTATTCGGTGTCAAAGCTACTGTGTGAATTGTCTAACATAAGTAAGCGACAACTTTTTTCGAGTATGGCAAGCTTTTTCGCCATTTCATGGATGTCTCGGCTATAAGCATAAACACCATAACCACGTATAACCATAATGTTAGTTTGGTTTGCTTGTAAGTAATGTGGGATCTCACTATCAGCTCGATCATACCAGTCTTCAAACTGTTTTGGATCTATTATAGCTATACTGCCTATCTCTTTATATCCAAAATAGTCTTTTGGGATGATGATACTATGTTGGAGGGAGTAAGCTGTTGTAAACTGCGGCATAGAGAAGCAAATAAATTTTGCTTCGCTTATTTGTGAGTAGATACTAAAGTGAATTTTTGCATCAATACTCGCTTGTTTCCATCTATAATCTTTTGTAAAATAAAGCTCAATCAAACTCGTTTCATCAAGTGCATCAAAGATAGCTTCTTTTGTATTTATGATAAAACGGTTTGACTCTGTTTTTGCTGAGATACTTCCATGGTAAATACCAAAAAAGTCTTTTCTAAACATAGAAAGAGCAAGTATAGAGAGCTTATTCTTAAGACCTTGTTTATTCATAATCTATTTTTTAAACCAATCTTTCATTTTATCTATAGCAGAGTCTAGTACACCCTCATGTGGTGTAGATTCTATACCAAATGATGTTTGAAGCTTTTCAAGAAGTTTTGCTTGTTCGTCATTCAGTGTTCTAGGGTACTGTATATTGATAATTGCGATAAGGTGTCCCTTCCCATGTCCATGTACATCAGCAATACCTTCAGCTCTAAATGTAAAACGCTGCTTATCGCGAGTACCTACATCAAGTTGCAATTCAAGTTCACCTGTAAGTGATGGAATAGTTATACTCCCGCCAGTAATAGCTTGTGTAAAGAAAACAGGTATCTCAATATAAACATCATTGTCATCACGGATAAAGTGCTTATCCTGTTCCACTTCAAAAGTTACATATAAGTCACCGCGAGAACCTTTCTTACCTATGTTTCCTTGTCCTGAAACTCTGAGTCTATTACCTGTATCTATTCCAGCTGGTATATTTACCTTAACACTTTCAGAAATCTCATCAAAACCTTTTCCCTTACAACTTTTACAAGAATCTGTTGCAGCACTACCTGTTCCTTGACAACCTGGACATGTTTGAGAATAAGTCATAAATCCTTGTTTGATATAAACTTGACCTTGACCATCACACTGTTTACATGTAGAGAGTTTAGCATTTTTAGCACCAGTACCTTTACAGTCTTTACATGCTTGTTTATATCTGTACTTCACTTCTTTCTCGCAACCAAACACTGCTTCATCAAAACTAATATGCATATCTATATTCATATCAAGAGGATACTTATCCATATCAGCTGGATTCTGACGACGACCACCACCACCAAAACCATTGAACATACCTTCAAACATAGAGCTAAGGTCATCAAAGCCTCCGGATGAACGACGTCCACCACCGCCACCTTGTAGCCCTTCTTTACCATAACGATCATAAATACTTCTTTTTTGATCATCACTTAAACACTGGTAGGCTTCATTACAGAGT
>QNZS01000015.1 GCA_003978465.1 Sulfurimonas sp.
CAGGGCTAAAACAGAAGTATTACAAAAAGCAAATGAGTTTTGTAACAAAAAAGGTCTAATAGTTGAGACACTAGAAGTTAATACAATACCAGCTGCTCCAGGTCGATTAGGTTCTACTGATTTACGCTTTAGATGTATATCAACAAGTGCTAATGCTCAAAAATTACCAACACCAGTTATTAGACTAATGCAAAGATAAAAAAATTAGAGCCGGAATTTTCTCTAAAAGAACTCGATGTTGCTCCGGTATACTTAAGCAATCCAAACAGCTTCTCAAGTTTACCTTATAGAAATCCCAATACCCATTATGATATACAGAAGACTCCACAATCTCCCATTGGGGTATTATCAAATACTAAAGAGCCCATCTTTCCCCATACTATTTTATATAGACAACTATTATAACTTTTATTACTAAATTGTATTAGATTAAAAAAATGAATAGGGGTGTAGCCGAAACTGTAATTGAGCACCTTAAATCGGTATTAGCTAAAAGTAACAAAATATTGATTTTCATCAAACACCTGAAGACTTGATTACACGGATAAAGTTGATTTTGAGGATGAATCACTTGATATGAATAAATTATATTTATTCCATTCATCTCTATGTGAAGTTAGTATTTTACCTCTGCTTTATGAGTATGAAGTAAAAGAATAAGTATCAATATCAGGTACATCTTTAATTATTTCTGATAAAAGACATTTCACAGTTTTATATATTCTCTTTTATTGATTGTATAAAATAAATAAAATATAATATAATTATAGTTCAAAATAAAAGGAATTAACAATGTACATAGTATATCTTGCTGGAGAAATTCACTCAAATTGGAGAGAAGAAATTATTATAGGTTGTAAAGATACTGATCTTACATTTCTCACACCTGAACACGACCATGATAGTAGTGACCATATAGGTAAGAATGTATTAGAGGATCAAGGAAGCAACTTTTACAATGACCATATAAGTGCAAAAATCAACTCAATTCGAAGCCATACTTACATAAAAAGAGCAGATATCGTTGTAGTCAAGTTTGGAGAAAAGTATAAACAATGGAATGCAGCCTTTGATACTGGATATGCTACTGCACTCAATAAAAAACTCATTGTCATTCACCCTGAAGAGTTTATTCATGCATTAAAAGAGATTGATGCAGCTGCTTCTGCAGTTGTACAATCTGAGTCACAAGTTATAGCTATACTAAAGCATTTAATTAGATAAGTGTATAGAATATTTTGATATATATCTTAAAATTTCCTTCTAAAATATATATTAGTGTACTTTAAGGTTGTATTAGGGTACACTTACACTAATAAAAGATGATTCGAGTTACATATTTAGTTTGTATTACATTGATGACTTTCAGTTAACAGTATAGTCCACCTAAAAGAAAAGCTTCATATTAGATTTTAAACCACTTCAGTAATGGGGTGTATTCAAACACAAAGGTATTACAATGGGAACATTAGTAAACGGTACGATTAAATGGTTTAACGAAGATAAAGGTTTTGGCTTTATCGAACAAGAAGATGGTGGAAAAGATATATTTGTACATTTCCGTCAAGTAAATAACTCAGGTTATGGTCGTGTTTCATTAGCAGATGGTCAAAAAGTGACTTATGAAATTGGTGAAGGCGAAAAAGGCCCACAAGCAGAAAACGTTACAGGTCTGTAATTTTTCTTAATGAGCGAATCTTTCGCTCATTAGCTTTCTTTGTTATCAGAGGAAACTTCTTCCTTATCTTCTACTACATCACTATTTTTAGCTAATTTTTTCTTTAACTTTTCTTCTTTTTTCTTCTTTTTTTCCATCTCTCGACCATATTTTTCATAGCCATAGTTTGTTTTTGCCATTATTAATCCTATTTTAATATTTGTATCTTGCTATATTTCAGAGTATATCTAATTTTCTATCTATTTATAGATTTAGCATGAAAAATTACGATACAATTAATGCATCAACTATATTATATGAAGGAGACCAGTATGGCAAAAGGTAAAGATAGTCAAAAATCTACAAAAAAAGCACCCGCTAAAACTTTAAAAGAAAAAAGAGAAGACAAAAAAGCTAAAAAAGCAGGTAACGCATAGTATATAAGTCTCTCATGAGACTTATATTTCAAAACTAACTATCCTCGCTCATTATCCACTTTCTTGACATACATCATCTTTCTACTAAACTATAAAAAACAAATGGGGTTATCATGGGATTAATATATGCAGAACAAGTTGAAGAAATGGATGTTGCGAAAATGCAAACAACACATGTAAATGAGATACAAATTTTAAATGATATTGATAAGCTTGCTACCCAGTGTCAGATACAAAAAACTCCAACAGATACCCTTGAAGTAAAACTCTATGAGTATGTTGAGCATGTACATAAACACTTCGAAAATGAAGAACGCTTGATGAAAAAGTATAACTTCCCATCGTATGATATGCATAAAACTGCTCACGATATATTTTTATCAGATCTTGAATACAGTAGTAGAGAGTGGAGAAAATATGGAGACTTTAAAAAGATTCTCAACTTTATACGTAAAACCCCTGAATGGATTGTCCTACATGTAAACTCAGTTGATGCACCCACAGCTGCTTATCTTGCTCAAAGAATGACAGAAGACTGAGTATACCTTTAGGGTATCATATGCTCCTCTTCATATATCTCATAAGTATTAATATCTGTACTTAATTTCTCTTCGTATTTTTGTTCATCATCGTAATCCTAATTATATTTATATACATAGACCTATTCACTGTGGCTATTAAACTCTTCATTATCCTTAGTATTGTTAATATAAACTAAGATGATGAGTCCTTTTATCTATAAAGTTACACTAGATATATATCATGCATTAATATATATATCCTTAGCTTCTAGATAAATAATTATGTTAGACTTCAGTTAAACAATAGCAGAAGGCTTATCATGGAAAACTCTTCACAAAAATTACCAGGATGTGAAGGTGAACATATTCTTCAAGAGAAGTATAAAACACAAGATAATGCAAAAAGGTTTTATGACAAGGAAGTTTATCCCTATATTACGGATTTTATGGAAAACTTTATTAAAAAGCAAACTATGCTTTTTATAGCCACAGCTGATAAAAATGGAGAAAGTGATAGCTCCTTTAGAGGTGGGAAAGAGGGTTTTGTTATAGTTCTCTCTCAAGAGAAACTAATCTACCCTGAGTTTAATGGTAACGGTGTTATGGCTTCGCTTGGAAACATCTCAGAAAATGGGCATATTGGTATGCTTTTTATAGACTTTTTTAACACTTTATCGGGTTTACATGTAAACGGAAAAGCTAAAATAGTAGATGCACAATATTTTGATAAACATCTTTCTCTAGAAGAGTCTCTAAAAGTAGCACAAGCTATCAAATCTTTAGCACAAGTGCAAGTCACATGGGTGCTTGTTGAAGTAGAAGAAGCTTACATTCACTGTTCTAAAAACATCCCAGAGTTACAAAAAAAGTAAACTTTTGCTTATAAGTATTAACTATAAGCTTAGCTTTCATTCAATAGAGATTAAATATTCTTAACTTAAAAGCTTAAAAGTAACTAATGAAAATTTTTCAATTATCTCAAGAATAATAATAAATTTTGCATGCCATAAACACATACCCGTAATCGCTGAGTTTATATGTTGCGAGGATGTTTATCAATGTGTATAAGAGATAGGGGCTGACTACAAACAAGGCTACTTCGTTGTAGAGCAAGGTCCTGAACTTTTAAAGTAATTAATCCCTATGATATAATAAAGATATGAAACTATCCCATCTACGCCAAATTGTTAAATATCTACACCAGTTCAAAAAAATATCTGCTGTACATAGAGTAAGTGACACCATTATAAAAATAGTCTTTGACAAAAGAGATGCTATATATTTTAATATGTCTCGCTCTAGCTCAAGTATGTTTAAATGCGAGGAGTATCCGCGCTCAAAAATTTACAATGCCCCTTTTGATGTTCTTATCGCAAAACACTTTAACCGCTCTAATATTCTAAATATACAACTAGTTAATGATGATAAAGTAATCCGAATAAAAACTTCTATCACTTCGGCTTATAAAGAAGAGATAGCATACATACAGATAGAGTTTACAGGGAAATACACTAATATAATTATTTTAAATGAGCAAAATACTGTACTTGAAGCCCTCCGTCATGTTGACCTTTATTCGTCATTTCGGGAAGTACGTGTTGGACAAATACTTCTTGATATACCAACTGCTCCTTTTGTACCAAAAGAGTATCCCTTAGAGAATGTTGAAGAGTTCTTATACTCTGTTTATTCAAATGAGCAGAATGCAAAACTAGAAAATCTCAAAAAACAAAAAGTTGCACTTTTAAAGAAAAAACTCAAAAAGCTACAAAAACTCTACGATAAACTAACCTCCCAGGATGATTTAGAAAAATTGGCACAAAAGAATGAATATTATGGAAATCTAATGCTCTCAAATGTAGATAACTTTAAACCATACTCTAAAAAACTACTATTAAATGATTATAATGGGCAAACAATAGAGTTACACATAGACAAAGAGTGCTCAACTCCCTTTATCGCAAGTAATATGTTCTTTAGTAGAAGTAAAAAAGCTAAGCAAAAAGCTAAGCACCTACACATAGAGGAAGAGTCCCTTTCTTCTAAAATAGAGCATATCAAACTTTTTATACACACAGTTACAATGGCAAAAGACATAGCCAAAATAGAACTCTTATTTCCCAAAAAAGTACAGAGTAAGAAAGTCCAAGTAAACGATAGTATTGAGAGTTTTTGGATAGAAGGTTACAAAGTACAACTAGGAAAAAATGAAAAAGGCAATATAGCACTTCTTAAAAATGCAAGAGCAAAAGATATATGGATACATCTAAAAGAGCAGCCTTCCTGCCATGTAATTATCACAACTGATAAACAAAGTCTTCCAGAAAAGATCATAAAATCAGCTGCTAGGCTCTGTGTAGATTTTACAACGACTTCACAAGATAAGTATTTGGTCGATTATACTCCTCGTAGAGAAGTAACTATTCAGCACGGAGCTAATGTCCTCTACAATAAGTATCAAACTATTGAGATAGACACAAGGAGTTAGTTATGGCATCAATTGGACCAATTGGAAATACAATTTTTACAAACCAAATGACACCTGCTGCTGCTTCAGTACAAAATGCACATCAAAATCGTGTAGACTTTCAAAATATTGTTGCACAAGCAGAAGTGCAAGAAAAAGATGAAAAAGTACTAGAAGTGCGCCCCACCGAAGAGAATAAAGAAGTTGATCAAGATAAAGAGCACACAAGGGATGAAGCGGATAGAGAAAACCAAAGAAATCCTAAAAAAGAAGAAGATGAGGACAAGAGAGAAGATGAAAAACATCTCTACAAACTAGATATAAAAGTCTAATCACCTAACAATAAGAATGAAAAATAGCATGAAAATATTACTCTTTTAAGCCTCAGCCTTTTTGCTGAGAACTTAAACAATGCAATAGCACTTTGCGGAGAGAAGTAATGAAGAAACTTTTTGGCCTACTTTTTATAACAGTTGTAAGTTTAAATGCAACTGTTTGTTGGACACTAACAGGTCTCCATAAAGTAAATGTATATGTTAAAAATAATATTTCACTTGTACAGCCAAAGACAATTGCAAGTATCAAAAAAAGAGGTCCAGAACCTTAGTTGATTTAGGTATACAAACAAATGTGTAAGATAGTCCAAGACTGATGATTACCTTAGAAGACTTAAATAATAGTGGAGTACATTACATATATCTTAAACTTGCTCTTGGTGAAGAAGAAGTCCAAAGCGAAGTTTTAGAGAGTGTATATTTTTTACTCTTACAATTTAGCGAAGACTTTACTGATGACCAAGATTAATTAAATTCTCAAAAGGGTATAATGTGTTTATAAATAATATCTAGGAATTTTTATGAGTATTTTTGAAGATCACAAAGAGCGAATACTAACAGGTTTTGCTCTTTTAGCAGGCGTTTTTGTTATAGGGGTTATTGATAACTTTTTTGTAATGTGGTTATTTTTTGGTGGTGTTTACATACTTGCATTTAAAGAGGCAGTGAAGCTATTTCAAGTTGAGAATGATGGTTTATTACCTTTTGCAGTAGGCCTTTGGTTAGTTGCGGGCATTTACCCATATGGTGATGATCTTTTTGTTTTAGCCGGTGTAGTATATGCTAGTGCCGTTGCCTTTAACAAAGAGATACAGTGGAAGGACTTTTTTCCTTTTATCTATCCAACGGCAGGTATGCTTTTTATGCTTACAATGTACCAAGAGTATGGTATTATGTCCCTTTTATGGTTACTCGCAGTTGTTGCATTAACTGATGTCGGTGCCTATGCTGTAGGTAAAAGTATAGGTAAAACACAGTTTTGTGAAACAAGTCCAAACAAAACTATGGAAGGTGTAGTCGGTGGTATTGCAGTTGCAACTATCGGTGGTGCATTTTTTGGTCTTGGTGTTGTTGACTTTACTATTGGTTTTTTTGTAAGTTTTGCAGTAGCAGTTAGCTCTATCTTTGGTGATTTATTTGAGTCTTCACTCAAACGCCGTGCGGGTGTAAAAGATAGTGGTAATTTACTTCCGGGGCATGGTGGTGTACTTGACCGTATCGATGGTTATCTCTTTGGTGGCATTGTGATGCTTGTACTTTTAAGAGGTCTTGTCTAATTGGTACTCCTTGGTTCAACAGGTTCTATCGGAGTAAATGCTCTTATAGTCGCTTCAAGATTTGATATAAGTGTCGAAGTTTTAGTGGCTGGAAAAAATATCAAAACCTTAAACGAACAGATATTAAAACACTCCCCTAAAGTAGTTGTTATTGCCGACGAAAAAGACATCCCAAATGTAAATCACTCTAATGTTTATGCAGGAAATGAAGCTATCCTGCAAGTTATAGAAGATTCTCAAAGTGAGCTTGTAGTAAATGCTTTAGTAGGATTTTTAGGACTTCGCCCAACACTTAAAGCAATAGAGTGTGGTAAAAAAGTAGCATTAGCGAATAAAGAATCACTCGTTGCGTGTGGTGCTTTTATAAATATGAAAAATATCCAACCTATAGACAGTGAACACTTTGGACTTTGGTACCTACTCCAAGATAGACCAGTACAAAAAATGATAATAACTGCTTCAGGTGGTGCATTTCGTGACTGGGATATAAAAAGACTTCATAATGCAACACTCGAAGATACTCAAAAACATCCAAACTGGTCAATGGGACAAAAAATAACTATAGACTCAGCAACAATGGTCAATAAAATGTTTGAACTCTTAGAAGCCCGCTGGCTTTTTGGCGAGGGTAAGTATGATGCTATCATCGAAACACAATCTCTCATTCATGCACTTATAGACTTTAAGGATGGCTCAACTACTGCACATTTTGCAAATGCAAGTATGCAACTTCCAATAGCATTCGCACTCGATAAAAATATGGATGAGAATATCTTAGAACATGTAGATTTAGTAAAAACTGGTTCTTTAGAGTTTAGAGAAATTACTTGTGATAGATACCCTATTTGGGAAATCAAAAATAATCTACTACTTCACCCAACACAAGGCGTAATTGTAAATGCAGCGAATGAAGCAGCAATACAACTTTTTATAGATAAGAAGATAGGCTTTATGGATATCAGTAAAAATATTATCAAAGCATATGAAAAGTTTACCGAAGTTGCAACAACGATAGATGACGTGTTTTTAATAGATACAGAAGTCAGAACTTTTGTGAGAGCTATTTAAGTGATACTAAGTATAGAGAGCTCATGTGATGATAGTGCAATATCTATTACAGAAATAAAAACAAAAAAATTACTTTTCCATAAAAAAATATCTCAAGAGTTAGAGCATAGTGTGTACGGTGGAGTTGTGCCAGAACTTGCAGCAAGACTTCATGCAGAAGCACTTCCAAAAATTCTTGAACAAGTTAAAGAGTACTTTCCTAAACTCAAAGCAGTTGCAGTTACTGCTACTCCAGGTCTTGCTGTAACACTTGTTGAGGGTGTCACTATGGCTAAAGCAATTGCTGTAGCACTAGATATCCCTCTTATTGGAGTAAACCACCTTGTAGGTCATATTTATTCTCTCTTTATAGAAAAAGAAACAAAGTTCCCACTAACTTGTCTTTTGGTTTCAGGTGGTCACACTCAAGTCATGGAAGTTAAAAGTCTTACAGATATTCAGACAGTAGCAAAAAGTATGGATGATAGTTTTGGTGAAAGTTTTGATAAAGTTGCTAAGATGATGGGTCTTGGATACCCCGGTGGCCCAGTTATTCAAGAGCTTGCAAAAGATGGTGATAGATTAAAGCACAATTTTACAGTACCTCTACATCAGTCACCCCTTATAGCGTTTTCCTATTCAGGGCTTAAAAATGCTGTGCGTTTAGCTGTTTTAGAAGAAGAAAAAAATGAGCATCCCAACTTTAAAGATATAGCAGCCTCATTTGAGCATATTGCTACAAAACATTTAACGATGAAACTCAAAAAGTACTTCAAGACTGTTAAACCAACAACATTCGCTATTGTTGGTGGTGCTTCAGCAAATCTTTACCTTCGTGGACAAATACAAGACTTACTTAAACCACATAATGCAGAGTTGATTTTGAGTGAACTTAAATATTGTTCAGACAACGCAGCGATGATAGGGAGAGTAGCAGTTGAAATGTATGAGAAAAAACTATTTATTAGCCTAGAAGACTTGGATATTGCGCCCAGAAGTCTCTTATAAACTTAATAAAATATTATACTTATATACTTCATTTTAAAATAAGAATTATATTATCCGATTTCAAATATACTTCCCAATTAAATATTAAAACAAGGAAATTGAATATGGCAACAACTAAATTCAAAGGTACAGACGTAGAGTTATTAGGAAATGAAGTAAATGTTGGAGACAAAGCACCAGCAGTTACTGTTGTAAACTCAGACGGTTTAGGTGATGTAGTAGTTGGTGGAGCTAATGGTAAAAAACAACTTATTATTGTTGTTCCTTCTTTAGATACAGGTGTATGTGCTACTGAAACTCGTAACTTTAACCAAAAAGTTTCTGGTCTTAACGGTGTAACTGCAACTATCGTTTCTCTTGACCTTCCATTTGCTTCAGGACGTTTTTGTCAAGCAGAGGGAATTAATGATTTAGTTGTTACTTCTGACTTCAGAAACAAAGATTTCGCTAATGCTTACGGAGTACTTTTAGGTGGTTCTGTTCTTGCTGGTGTTACATGTCGTGCTATCTTCGCTGTAAATGAAGAAGGTGTTGTAACTTACAAAGAAATCGTTCCAGAAATCACTGAAGAGCCTAACTACGATGCTGCAATCGCTGCAGTTAGTTAGATCTTTTTTAATAACTCGAGCTTAGGCTCGTTTTGTTAAGTATGTTACCTTACACCCCTCCCCTAAACACTTAAGCATTTAAACAAACTACTCTGATATAATTCTTCTACAAGATAAATATATGGAGATTTTAGAATGAAAAAAGCCTTAATAGCTTTGGCCAGTATTGTGCTTTTTGCAAGTATCGTAAATGCAGATATAGCAAGATTAGAGATGGGTGGAGGTGCTTGGGATCAAACAGAAGAAGGTACACTTTCATATACTAATGGAGCTTCTTCTGATACATATATCAAAGGAGAGCAAAACCTTTATGCTTGGATGCTAATAAAACACCCAATTCTTCCTCTTCCAAATCTAAGATTAGAATATACTACCCTCAAAGATACCGGTATACTTGAAGGTATAATTGAAGATTTTAATGTTCCTAGTGGTATTGATGCAACAAATTCCCTTGATATAACACAGTATGATATTATCCCTTACTATAATCTTCTTGATAATACTGCTTGGATAACACTTGATGTTGGAGTAGACTTAAAAGTAATGAAAAATACCTATAAAGTTAATGGGGTTACTAAAGATACAACTTCTATAGTCATTCCTATGGGGTATGTTCGAGCTCGCATAGAGATACCAGTAACCAATATAGGTTTAGAGGCAGATGTAAAATATATCTCATCTCAGGGTAATACTGTTGCAGATATAAGAGTCAAAGTTGATTATACTTTAGGTTTTATTCCAGTTATTCAACCTGCTTTAGAAGTAGGATACAGAGTCCAAAAATTTGATATTACAAGTGACGATGAAAACACAAAGTTAAATATTGAATTTTCAGGTCTTTATGCAGGTTTAATACTGCGTTTCTAGTATAATAATCTCACATTCTAAGAGGATATCAAACTCCTTTTGGACCCTTCGTTTAGCTTCATTAATAAGCCATATTGCATCTTTAAACTCTCCATCACCATTATTTACAAGAAAATTGGCATGTTCTAAACTAAAGCACATACTACCTTTCATGACTCCCTTTAGTCCAACAGCTTCTATTAAACGTCCTGCATAATCACCCTTAGGGTTTTTAAAACAGCTCCCTGCACTTGGAATAGATGGTTGATTACTCCGCATCTTTTTAAACATTTCGACTTTACTGACATCATATCCAATCTCTAATGAAAAACTGGCTTCAAGGATAGGTTTGTTTATGTTTGCATATCTATATCCATATTCAATTGTCTCTTTTTTATAAGTACCCTCTGTAGTAGTAACATCCACTAAAACATTAAAAATTTCAAACTCTTTAAGTCCTGCATTCATAAAAACGAGACCTCCTAGTTTACCTGGAAGATGTGCGAGAAACTCTAGATTTCCTATATTATTCTTTTTACAAAAGGAAGCAACTTTTCCAGAAGGTGTAGCACCCCCAACTTTGAGAGTGTTATTTTCTATTTTAATATAGTCATACATTTTATCAAGCATCATAAGAGGTGGTGGATTATTCCCGACAAGAGTATTATTGCAAGAGCCTATAAGATAGTACTTATCTATATCAGAAAAGTCATTTTCTAAAAGTGCTATTGATACCTCAGAACCTATCTTAAAAGAAGAATACTTTTTAAAATTTACCTGTTTGGTTTTCATTACTCGACAAATTCTGGCATTATCTCAAAAATATGACGGGAAAAGTCTGTCATCTCATTTAACATCCATGGCATCGTTAGTACGATAACGATAACAACACCGATAATTTTAGGAATAAATGAAAGTGTCATTTCATTTATCTGTGTTGTTGCTTGAAAGATAGAAACGGCAAGTCCTATAAACATACCAGTAAGTAAACCAGGCAGTGCTAACATAAGTGCTATTTTAAAGGTTTCAACACCAAGTGCTACGAGTTTTGCTTCCATTTATGAATTCCTAAGTTCTGTATACTCAGTTGGGATAAGATATTCTTCTATACTCACAGGAGCATCATAAAAACCATGCTTATATCCAAGCTCAAATAGTTTATCAATAGCCTTGTACTGCAGAGGACTTAAAGTAATTGACTCATCGTTTGCATAGAGTTCAAGATACTTATCTAAAGTCGGTGCATCGATCCGAACTAAGTCCCGTTCTAGCAACATAGTAGAGAGTCTCTCTTTATGGTCGCGTGCAACTTGAACAGCTTTTGTAAGTGTTTCTTCATAGGCTATAGCTTTATTAAGAGGAAGTGAACGACGAATTGCCATACCACCAAGAGGAAGAGGAAGATCATTTCCAGCTAACTCTTGCCAGATATCCCACATTTCACGTTCAACTTCAAGTTTATCACTAAAAGTTAAAATTGATTCATGAATAAGTACACCTGCATGAACATCACCATCTATCACAGCCTGTTCTATCTCTAAAAAATTCATATAAGTTATACGAGCATCAGGATAAGCGATACGAAAAAGCATTGCATTTGTTGTATGCTCACCACTCAAAGCGACTCGGAAGTTGCGTTTGAGTTTTTCACCCTTTCTCTTAATTAGTTTAGGTCCGTAACCTTCACCAAAACTTACAGCTGTACGAAGCGGTGCATACTCACTTTTTATGTGTGGATAAAGAGCAAAACTAATAGCTACTATGTCATAGACCCCATTAAGAGCATCCTCATTAAGTGTTTGAATATCTTTTGCAATATTGTCAAATGTAACACCATCCATACCAACCCATCCAAATTTAATAGCATAGTACATAAAAATATCATCGGCGTCAGGGGAGTGTGCAATTAGTGTTTTTTTCATAAATCTATTTTATCCAAATATTCATAAAATTTTGCCCTATAGAGTAGATATAAGTGTAAATAAATATCTACTTTTTCATAAAATATGAGTTAAGAGAAGCATCATCATGCATACTAGAAGATGTATGCATAATAGAGTAAGGCTGAATGATTATAGCTATATTCTGTAAGTCTTTGAGTCTATTTTCATCTCTGCTCTATTTTCTAGTTTTATCCAATGTAAAGATCAAAGATAAGATGAGAACATAGTTATAAAAAAGAAAAAAACTAACTGTATTGTCTATTTTTCATTAGCTTCCCTAATTTCTAGAACAAATTATAGTAAATTAAATAGAAAACTGTAATTTTCAAAAAATTAAATACAAGAAATTTACTAAATAAGTATGACAATTTGCCATATTTTCAATATACTTCTAAAAATAAACATATAATTCTTCAAAATTTAAAACAAGTGAGCCCAAGATGGATGCAAACAAACAAAAAGCACTAGACCTAGCAATGAAGCAAATAGATAAAGCATTTGGAAAAGGTTCTTTAATGCGTCTTGGGGATAAAGACATTCAACCTATGCAATCTATAAGTACAGGTTCTATGGGCCTTGACTTAGCTCTTGGAATAGGTGGTGTGCCACAAGGGCGAGTTATAGAGATATATGGACCTGAAAGTTCGGGTAAAACAACTTTAGCACTTCAAATCACAGCAGAATGCCAAAAAACTGGTGGAGTATGTGCATTTATTGATGCTGAGCATGCTCTCGATGTTCTATATGCTAAAAACCTTGGTGTAGATGTAGACAACTTACTTGTTTCTCAACCTGACTATGGTGAACAAGCTCTAGATATAGTTGAAACTATTGCAAGAAGTGGTGCAGTTGATTTAATTGTCATCGATTCTGTGGCAGCTCTTACACCAAAAGTAGAACTCGAAGGTGAAATGAGTGATCAACAAGTTGGTCTTCAAGCCCGTCTTATGTCTAAGGCACTACGTAAGCTGACAGCAGTTTTAAGTAAAATGAACTGTACAGTAATCTTTATCAATCAACTTCGTATGAAAATTGGTATGATGGGGTATGGTTCTCCTGAAACTACAACAGGTGGTAATGCTCTAAAGTTTTATGCTTCTGTACGTATAGATGTACGTAGAATTGCCTCACTTAAACAAGGTGAAAATGTAATTGGTAACCGTGTTAAAGCAAAAGTAATTAAAAATAAAGTAGCCCCACCATTTCGACAAGCAGAGTTTGACATTATGTTTGGAGAGGGTATCTCTAAAGAGGGCGAGTTAGTTGATTATGGTGTTAAACTTGATGTAATTGACAAAGCTGGTGCTTGGTTCGCATATGAAGACAAAAAATTAGGTCAAGGTCGTGAAAATGTTAAACAAAAATTTAAAGATGAACCAGAACTAGCTACTGAAATCGAAAATAAAATAAAAGTAGCAATGGGTATCTCTGATGTTATGGTTATGGATACAGCCTCTATAGAAGATTCTGATGCATAAGATACTGTCACACATTATATAACCTCAATAACCTGAATTTTAGTGAAATTTGGGTAAAATTTAAAAAATAATTGATTTGTATAAAATTTGAACAAATCATAAAAGGTAAATATATGTTTATAGATAGTGTTAGTGCAATAGAAGTAATGGATTCACGTGGTAACCCAACAGTAAAAGCAACAGTAGAGCTAAGTGATGGAACAGTAGAGAGTGCTATAGTTCCTTCAGGTGCAAGTACCGGAAAACGTGAAGCATTAGAGCTTCGTGATGGCGATGAGCGTTATATGGGTAAGGGTGTTTTAAAAGCAGTCGGTCATGTTAACAATGAAATTTCTGATGCAATCATCGGTCTTTCTCCTTTTAACCAAGCAGTAATTGATGCTACTATGAAAGAAGTTGATGGTACTGAGAACTATGGAAAACTAGGTGCGAATGCAGTACTTGGTGTTTCTATGGCAGTAGCACGTGCAGCAGCAAAATCACTTGGCATGCCACTTTATCGCTACCTTGGTGGTGCAAATGCTATGACTATCCCTACCCCAATGTTAAACATCATTAACGGTGGAAGCCATGCTGATAACAGTGTTGATTTTCAAGAGTACATGATTGTTCCTCTTGGATTTACAGACTTTGCAGAAGGACTACGTGCATCTGCTGAAATTTACCATACATTAAAAGGTATATTAAAAGCTAAAAACCATAACACTGCCTTAGGTGATGAGGGTGGTTTTGCTCCAGATTTAAGCTCAAATGAAGAGCCTATCCAAATTATAATCGAAGCTATTGAAAAAGCTGGTTATAAAGCTGGTGAGCAAATCGGTATTGCTTTAGATGTTGCTGCTTCTGAAATTCGTGCAGAAGATGGTGGATATAGACTTGATTCTGAAAATCGTACTGTTACATCTGCTGAGTTAGTAGATTATTATGTAGACCTTTGTTCTAAGTATCCTATTGTTTCAATTGAAGATGGTTTAGATGAAGATGATTGGGCTGGATTTAAACTTATGACTGAGAAGCTCGGCGACAAGATTCAAATCGTTGGTGATGATCTTTTTGTAACAAATGCAAATATTCTTTCACGTGGTATTAGAGAAGGTATTGCTAACTCTATCCTTATCAAACCTAATCAAATTGGTTCAGTATCTGAGACTATGTTAACTGTACGTTTAGCACAAAGAAATGGCTATACATGTGTAATGAGTCACCGTTCAGGTGAGAGTGAAGATGCATTTATCGCTGACTTCGCTGTTGCACTTAACTGTGGCCAGATTAAGACTGGTTCAACTGCACGTGGTGAGAGAACTGCTAAATATAACCGTCTTTTAGAAATAGAAAATGAAGTTGTATATGGTGAGTACTTAGGTGCTGCACTTTTTAACTAAGCTTAGAGTTTAAACTATGCAAAACGAAGAACTGTTTGAAGAGATTGATGTAAGCGAGAGTATCACTCAGAAGCATCTCGGTCTCTCTCTAAAAAAGTTCTTTTTTCTTCTCTCTATAGTAGTAATTCTTGGTATTTACCTAGGAGTTCTACTCTATGGAACATCCTCTTTAGAAGTTCTTCTCGATTTACAAGATTATCATGTTTATTTATACGATGAAGTCTCAAGACTCAAACATGTAAATGCTGAACTACAACGCGAATATTTTGAACTCAAAGAGATAAGTGCACAATAAATCTTTTAATTTGCTATAATACTTAGAAATAAAATAAGGCAAATATATATGATAAAACTTTTAGTTATTTATCTTGTATTGATAAGTTCTTTAGATGCCCGCCAAAATCCTTTTTTCCCATCAAAAAATGAAACTGACATCTTTTCTAGTACCAACAAAGTTTCCAAAATTGAACCCTTAAAACGAGCAACAATCACCCTTCCTTCAACTGCGAGAACTCTAGAAAGTGTAACTATTACTTATAAGAACTTAGATGGTTCCATAGTCACTAAAAAAGAGTTACTCGGTAATAGTGTTGACTGGCATCTACCAATTTTTGTTTCTCAAAATATTGGAGGAGATGAAAAAAAGATAAATCCAAAAATAACCTCTAAAAGTAGTGAGCCTTTAACTAAAGTAGCGTCTCTATCTTTTATATCCCTACATGCAGATAAAAAACAGTTTAACTTACTTACAAAAGATAAGATGCTGCGAAACTTTTTACTTACAAAACCACATAGAATTGTCTGTGACTTTAAGCGTGATATAAATATAAGAAGTTATGCGAAGAAGATAGATACAAACAGTGTTATCAAAAGAATAAAACTTGGCAATCACAAAGGGTATTACCGTGTTGTTATAGAGCTAGATGGTCTTTATAGATACAAAAAAACACTTATAAAAGAAGGTTACGCTTTTACTCTTCTATAGCATCTCACTTAAGTACTCTTTCTTTTACTCTACAGCTATTCTACTGATAGGAGTTTAAAACTCTTTATAGTTCCAAGCATACTTCCTATCGCTCTTGTAGTTGGAAAATAAAGTATTTTATGAGTTATACAGGTTCTGCTATTGTTTTAAGCCTTGCATTTTTAGTTTTTATATTTAGTAACTTTAATCCTAACTATCACTTTGGTGTAGTAGTTTATTCAGTATCCTTACCTGCATTTTTTATGCTTATAGATATCAAGAAAGAATCCCGTTTGTAATGATTCTATCTTTGTAGAGACTTTGATTTGAAGACCATCATTTTTTCAGTTGTCATCTCTTTCATGGAGTGGTGGATTCCACCCATGCCAAGTCCACTCTTTTTTGCCCCACCAAATGGCATCCAGTCCACTCTAAATGCAGTATGGTCATTTACCATTACAGCTGTTGCATTTAACTCTCCTACTGCCTTAAATGCAGTGTCTATATTGTTTGTAAAAATAGCAGCTTGAAAAGAGAAATTAAGAGCATTTGCTCTCTTTATAGCCTCATCTATATCCTCATACGAGTAAATGCAGACCACAGGACCAAAAACCTCTTTTTGAGAGACTAAAGTATCCTCACTAGGATTTAAAATGACCGTTGGCTCATAACAAGAGGCAGAGATTCTCTCTCCTCCAGTTAATATTTCAGCTCCAGACTCTTTAGCTTCAAGGATCCAT